>JAJQBF010000245.1 GCA_021203425.1 Clostridiales bacterium
TAGTTTTGAAATGTTTTTGTTATTTCAAGTGTCTACTCTAAGGGGATTATATCATAATTTCCTTAAACCTTTTGTTTGTTTTATTTTAATTATCAGCCGAGAACATATACGGTTACGTTTCTTCTTCCGTAGTTTACGGCTTCACTGTAAGAGTTAAAGCAAAGGTCTATTTTATTGCCCTTTATTGCTCCGCCTGTATCGGCAGCCACACAATAGCCGTAGCCTTCAACATAGAGCTTTGTTCCCAAAGGGATAACTCTCGGGTCAACGGCAACAACACCGTATTGAGCCTTTATACCCGAGGCGGTAATTCCATAGCCTGCCATACCGGGGGTTTTGCCTGTGCAGGCATAGTCAATTGAATATGCCGAGGCATTCATAATAAGCTGTCTGACAATATTTCCCGATGTAAAGGCGCTGAAAGCGCTTGCGACCTCTTCTTCAGGCTCGGGTTCTTCAACCTTTGTTCCGATTTCGATAACCTTGTTTACGGGAGCAACAAGAATCTTTTCACTTAATATTTCAGTGGAAACAGCCTTGCCGTCTTCATAGGCAACCCTTATGGTAACTTCTCTGCTGCCTATTTGACCTTCTGTTAAGACATTTTTAACGCCTTCCTCAAGGTCGGGGTTTTCTACTGTTTCAGTATCATAATAGTAATCAACGATTTTTGTTTCAACCTTTGTGTATGCCGAAACAACGGGAATTAAATCAACCACATTATAAGCCTGTGATGAACTATAGCCTTCGCCGAGAGTATAGTTAACGCCTGTTTCCGCTTTAAGCTTTGACAGCGCCTCACCTATTGTGTATACATTCATATAAATTGTATAAACCTCTTCGCCGTCAATAATAAAGGAGACATCTTCGGCTCTTTTAATGTTTATAACCATTCCGGCGGTTATAGGGTCGGTAAGCTCACACTTTAAAATATCAAGCTCGCCTAAAACAATTCCCTTTTCTTCGAAGAAGTCGCTTACTGTTTTAGGCTCCTTTGATGTTGTATATACCGTTGTTCCGTAGTTGTCCTGTGCTACTACTGTATATATGCTTGCGGCGGAAACAGCAGCCTCTTCTGTGACTTCTTCTTCAGTTTCAGCTGCCGTAATTTCCTCTGCCTTAACTTCGGCTTTGACCATAGAGGAAAACAAAAGCATTATACCGAGTACAATTAAACCGTTGGCAAATATTTTCCATTTCTTTTTCTCGTGTTCACCGTTTGTTGCAAAACTGTTCATTAATAAATCCTCCTTCCGGACAAAGTAATTTAATAATTACCTTTAAGAGATTTATGTCCGCTTTAATCTCCTTTGTCCTTCGATTACGGATGTAAAGAAAGTTTTAAAATTCTCCACATCTTATCTTAACATTTTCGTAACGGATTTTAAAGTGAAATTTAATTAGAAATTTCTTTTAAAACCATTAAAATTATGTTAGCCAATCTTTAGTCTTATTAATTTAAAGATTTAAAACCAACGT
This sequence comes from Clostridiales bacterium, assembly GCA_021203425.1. Lineage (GTDB taxonomy): Bacteria > Bacillota > Clostridia > Lachnospirales > CAG-274 > JAJQCI01. The sequence continues at coordinate 1,480 of JAJQBF010000245.1, forward strand.
GAGTATTAACATTTTTCGGAAGTTTGTGTTACATTTACATACTTTCTTTTCCCTCTTTAACACTCACAGGCTTTATTTTAACTTATTCGTAACAATTATGCAACAATTATTTTTTTGTCGAATAATCTTAAAGCATTATTTCGAGTTGTTTTTTCCGTTGTTTCGGGTGAAATTTGTTTAATTTCACTAATTTTTTCGATTATATAACGTAAATTTCGTGAATCATTACGGTGACCTCTTACGGGGACGGGCGCTAAATACGGCGAATCGGTCTCTGTCAATATTCTTTCTAAGGGAATATTTTTGACAACTTCCAATGATTTTCGAGCATTTTTGAAGGTTATCATACCTCCGATACCTATATAAAAGCCCATCTTTATATATTCGAGAGCCATCTCCGTATGTCCGCTGTAGCTGTGGATAACCCCCTGTCTTACCTTGCTTTCCTTAATTATATTGAAGGCTTCCGCCGCTGCTTCTCTGGAATGTATTATAACGGGAAGACCGACCTCAGCCGCAAGGTCAAGCTGACGTCTGAAACACTCCCTCTGGACATCTCTGTCGCAGAAGTCATAATAATAGTCAAGCCCTATTTCACCTATGGCAGCAGCTTTGGGGTCTTTTGACAGTTCTCTTATCTTTTCCAAATTTTCTTCATTTAATTCATCAGCCGAATGAGGGTGTATACCAACGGCAGCATAAAAGTTCTTCCACTTGCGGCTAAGCTCCAAACCGGCATAGGAAGACTTCATGTCACAGCCTGCGTTTATGATATACTCTATATTGTGTTCACGAAAAAGAGAAGAAATTAATTCTTCTCTGTCTTCGTTAAACTTCTCATCGTCATAATGTGCGTGAGTTTCAAATATCATTATGAAATATCCGCTCCGTCGGGGATATCGTCGCTTACGGAAACAAGTTCCAGCTTGTCTCCCTTGCTTGCTGCCAAAAGCATACCCTGTGAAAGCGTGCCTCTCAGCTTAACTGCTTTAAGGTTTGTAATAACTATAACCTTTCTGCCTACCATATCTTCGGGGGTATACCACTTTGCCACACCGGAGACAATCTGTCTTACTTCATCGCCTATTTTAACCTGTGAAACAAGAAGCTTGTCTGACTTCTCTACTTTTTTACACTCAAGAATTACGCCGACCTTCATATTTACCTTGGCAAAATCGTCAATAACTATTTCCGAAGGCTTTTCGGCTGTTTCCTCTTTCTTTTTCTGTTTTTCCGCTTTCTTAGCTGCCTTTTCTTCTGCTTTGGCTTTCTTTTCGGCTTCCTTTTCTATTGAGGCAGGCTCCTTCTTGACGTCTATTCTGGGGAAGATTGCCTCGCCCTTTTTAACGGCAATGTCTCTCGGAAGAAGACCGAAACTGTGAGCGCTGTTCCACTCCTTAAGAGAGGGGTCTGTTATGCCCAGCTGTTCGAAACAGAGAGCCGGTGTAGAAGGCATACAGGGTTCTATAAGTATGGAAATAATTCTTAAGCCCTCTGCAAGAACATACATAATCCCCGCAAGTTCGGCTTTCTTTGATTCGTCCTTAGCTAAAACCCAGGGCGCTGTTTCATCTATATATTTGTTAAGACGTCTTATGAGACACCAGATTTCATTAAGAGCGTCGGAGAAAAACATCTTGTCATAATATTCTTCTGTTTTAGCCACTGTTTTAGCCGCAAAAGCCTTAATTTCTTCGTTAAGGGGATTCTCTACCTGTTCCGCCGGAAGTTTTCCGCCGAAATATTTTTCAATCATACCTACGGTTCTGGAAAGGAGGTTTCCGAAATCGTTTGCAAGGTCGGAATTCATTCTGTTTATAAGAGCCTCGTTTGTGAAGTTGCCGTCCTGACCGAAGGCTATTTCTCTCAAAAGGAAGTATCTTATAGCGTCAACACCGTATTTTTCGCAGAGTATAACAGGGTCGACAACATTGCCCTTTGACTTGCTCATTTTTCCGCCGTCGATAATAAGCCAGCCGTGACCGAAAACCTTCTTAGGCAGGGGGAGCTCCAAAGCCATAAGCATAGCCGGCCATATTGTAGTATGGAAACGAACTATTTCCTTTCCCACAACGTGAACATCGGCAGGCCAGTATTTCTTAAAGTCGCTGTCATCGTCGGAGCCGTAGCCCATAGCCGTAATATAGTTTGAAAGGGCATCTATCCAAACATAGACAATATGTCCCTCGTCAAAATCAACGGGCACACCCCATTTAAATGAAGTTCTTGAAACACAAAGGTCTGTAAGACCGGGCTTTAAGAAATTGTTTATCATTTCGTTGCGTCTTGAGGCAGGTTCCAAAAATTCGGGGTGTTCTTCCAAAAGCTTTATTATTCTGTCGCCGTATTTTGAAAGACGGAAGAAATAACTTTCTTCTTTAACCTTTTCAACAGGTCTTCCGCAGTCGGGGCACTTTCCGTCGACCAGATCCTTCTCGATGAAAAATGATTCACAGGGGGTACAGTAAAGCCCTTCATATTCGCTTTTATAAATTTCGCCTTTGTCATAAAGAGCCTTAAATATTTTCTGAACAGCCTTAACGTGATAATCGTCAGTTGTTCTTATATATCTGTCATAGCTTATGTTCATAAGTTTCCAAAGCTCTTTTACGCTTTTAACTATTTCGTCGACATATTCCTTTGGGGAAACTCCCTTCTCCTCGGCGATTCTCTCGATTTTCTGACCGTGTTCGTCAGTTCCCGTAAGGAACATAACGTCATAGCCTCTTGCCCTTTTATATCTTGCCATAGCGTCTGTTGCCACAGTACAATAGGAATGACCTATATGCAGCTTGTCGCTGGGATAATAAATAGGGGTTGTTATATAAAATTTCTCCTTGTCCAACAAACTCACTCCTTGTAAATCATATAGTTTTATTTCTTTCTTGAAATCATTGTATTATTATATAATGTTTTATAGAAGAAATCAAGAG
>JAJQBF010000091.1 GCA_021203425.1 Clostridiales bacterium
TTGAAAAACTCTTTATATATATAACCCTGTTTTTGTAGTCGAGGGTTTTCAGACTCAAAATCTTTTCCTTAGAATAATTAAAATTGCTTAAATTGTCTTCTTCTATAATATAGAAACCGTATTTACAGCTCAGTTCCAAAAGCCGCCGTTTTTTTCAAGGCTGTAGCTGTAGGCGGTAGGGGTCTGATAATATGTCATAATATAAACCAGTTTAGGCTTATAAAGAGGGAGAATTTTTTCAAGCTCGTTTATATTTATGCCGTCGAGTTCAATTTCAACCCCAATAACATTGGCACCCCTTGACATAAAAGCCCCGACAGCCCCCATGTACGTGGGCTTTTCCACAATAACGCAGTCACCATGGGCAACAAGGGCGCCGGCTATAATATCTATACCCTGTTGGGCACCTGAAATTATCTGTATTTTATCCCGGTTTATATTAAATTTTTTCGAAATGGTTTCTCTTAAAGCAGGGCTGCCTTTAGGGTCTTCATAGCCGAAAGCCTCGCCTTTTTCTTCGTCTAAGACGCTGTTAAGGGCACGCTTAAATTCATTTACAGGGAAAAGCTCAACCGCAGGATTTGAGGCGGAAAAATTTATACTTCCGTCGGATAGGGGAGTTTCCTCTTCATATTCTTCAAAACGACCGGAAATAACCATATCTTCTGTACTTATGCCCGAAATATAGGTTCCGCTGCCTGTTTTTGAGTATACAAGCTTTCTGTTTTCCAAATATTTATAAGCGGAAACAACCGTACCCGGATTCACACCTAATTTTTCAGCCAGCTTTCTTACAGGGGGAAGCATATCGCCTGCCTTAAGAATTCCTTCTTCCGTATTTCTGTAAATTTCATCGGCAATCTGCCTGTAAAGGGGCAGCTTTCCCTTTTTATTAATGTTTATTACCAAATGTCATCATTCCCCGCTGTCCTCCAAAAGGGCAATTCTGTTCTTAAGCTTTTCGATTTCCTCATTTTTTTTCTTAAGTTCTTCCATAATATCTTCAATTAAAGTGTTTTGAAGTTTAATTTCGTTTTTCTGACGTCTGTATCTTTCATATCTTGAGTTGTTATAATGTATAGGCTCAAGCAGCGCCGCAGTCTCTTCCGCAGCGTCAATATTTGTTTTATGTATGGTGTTTTTATAGGCAAGAGTAAGAACCCCTACACAGCCGTCCTTTCCCTTTACGGGCACTGCCATAACATTTTGAAAAACAACATTGGTGTGAGCTGTTACTGAGGTATATCTGTCATCTTTTATATCCTCTGAAAGGAAAGAGGTTTTCATACTTTTACAACAGGCGCCCTCAAGCCCTTCGCCTATTTCTATATCAAACACCTTATATATTTTCTGACTGAAACCGAAAGCCTTCATAAGCTCCAGTTTTTTTGTTCCGTTGTTTACATAGTAATATGCACAGGCATTTGCCCCTGTTATTTCCAAAATCAAAGGAAGACATATGTCAAATAAATCCGCTGCAACAGGATTTTCCGTACAGGTTGCGATAAGCTTTATTTTCTTTTCGTATATTTCTCTTTCTTTATTAATTGTTTCTCCTATTTCAGTAACTGCCTTGTCGATTTCCGGAAAAGTTGAGCTTACGAAAAGCGCCTTGTCTTTGTTTTTAAGAGAAAGAACGGAAATTACCGTCAGGCTTAAAAAACGCTTTATTACTGAGGCGGCATAGCCGGCAAGGGCGAAAAACTCCACAGCCAAAATCAGCGTAAAAAGACTGAGAACCCCTGTTGTTTCCTCTCTTGTTACATAAGCATAAACCGCAAAATATATAACCTGAACCAAACACATTATATAAACCGCACGTATGAGCTTCGAATCACTTCTTTGTTTTTTCATTGATTTTCCCCCTTACAATACCTTCGTAATATTTAAATAAATGTATATATTTTTCTTTAAGCCTGCCGTAATCCAAAATAACGGCATTTATCTGTGCTCCGGCAAGGAGCGTCGCCGCAAGCAGATTTACCCAGAAAATTGTCATAAAAACACCTGAAATACTGCCGTAAATGTGAAATGCATTTGTGTTTATTTTCATATATAAGCTTGAAACAAAGGATAAAAATATCCATGCCGCAATTGTAAAAATTGCCCCCGGAAGAAGCTCCTTAAATTTAAACTTTCTTGCCGCAGTAAATTCGTAGAATATGAGAACAAGGGCACAAGTCAGAACTCCGTTCAAAATGCTTAAGGGCAGCTTATCCAATATAAACAAAACGCTGTTCAAAACGGGAATCAGCCCCAGAAATGTCTCGAGAAAGACCATAAGCTGTTCGTCAAAAACCACAAATACCAAACTTATTAATATATATGCGATAAATATAAAAACCAACACAAAGCTGCAGAGCCAAAGAACAATAAAATTTCTTGTTTCTTCAACAGCGGAACAGCGGTTCATACCCTTTATAATAGAGTGAAAGCCTCTTGTAGCACTCCATATTCCGTAGATAAGGCTGACAGAAAAAACAGTATTGCTTAAAGCCGCATTTTCAACATAATTTTCAACAATCTGCGCAAAGGTATCCGGCAGCAGGGCAATCATTTTCCCCAAGAAAACCGGTGTGTCATAATTTATAAAGCGCAGCAGCGAAAGCAGACAGATGAGAAAAGGGAAAAATGCCATAATCATTCTGTATGTCAGAGCGTTTGCCATATAAAAAAGCTCATTATTAATAAATTCTTTGGCAACTATAATCCAAAAAAATATAAATTCTCTTGTCCTTTCTTTAAGCCTGTTCATTCCATCACCTATAATTTAATAGTTAAACTTCGCTTATAACCTCTGTTGCGTCAAGAAGTTTTATATCAGAATGTTTTTCAACAAAGTTGTTCAGAGTGTAATTGTTTGCAAAAAGCATAACAGGTCTGTTGTAGCCGTCAAAAACAAAGCTTATTCTTGAATTTACATATTCCTTAGCCTCATCGGCATCTTCTGAACCGAGCCACCTTGCAACAGTGTAGTTCATAGGTTCCATTCTGACTTCACAGTTATATTCGTTTTTAAGTCTGTATTCGAAAACCTCAAACTGAAGCTGACCGACAGCCCCTATTATAACCTCGTTAAATTCATTTCTGTAAACCTGACAGGCTCCCTCTTGGGCAAGCTGGCTTACACCCTTTTGAAAGTGTTTTGCTTTCATTGAATTTACGGGCACAACCCTTGAAAAAAGCTCGGGAGGGAAGGTGGGCAGAGGTTCAAAAAACAGCTTTTCTTTGCTTGTTGTTAAGGTGTCTCCTATTTGATAATTCCCCGAATCGTAAATTCCTATTACATCTCCGGCAACAGCTTCGTCTACATTTTCTCTTTCATTTGCCATAAGCTGGGTAGACTGGTTAAGCTTCATAGGTTTGCCCGTTCTTGACAGGGTTACTGTCATTCCTTTTTCAAACTTGCCGCTGCATATTCTCAAAAAGGCAAGTCTGTCTCTGTGGGCTGGGTTCATATTTGCCTGAATTTTAAATATAAAGCCGCTGAAAAAGTCTTCGGTGGGGTTTACTTTGCCCGAAGTAGTTTTTCTTGCTCCCGGAGGAGGTGACATTTTAAGGAAATGCTCCAGAAATTCAACAACACCGAAATCTCCGAGGGCTGTTCCGAAAAAGACGGGGGAAAGCTTTCCTTTGTTGATTTCCTCTTCGTCAAACTCGTTTCCGGCTCCGTCCAGAAGTTCAACAGCCTCTCTTAATATTTCAAGGTTTCCCTGTGTAATAAGTCCGTCAAGAACTTTGTCATTAACTCCTTCATCGGAGAGCTTTACAACCTCGTTGTTTCTGTAAAGGGAAACAGTATTGTTAAGCCTGTCGTAAACTCCCTCGAAGGTTTTGCCGCTGTCTATGGGAAATGTAACGGAAACAGAAGGCAGACCCAGAGCGTCTTCAAGCTCTTCCATAAGTTCTAAGGGGTCGTTTCCCTCTCTGTCTAATTTATTTATAAATGTAAAAACCGGAATTCCCCTCATAGCACAGACCTTAAACAGCTTTTTTGTCTGTGCCTCAACCCCTTTAGCTGCGTCTATAACCATAACAGCCGAATCCACAGAGGTTAAAATTCTGTATGTGTCCTCGCCGAAATCGTTGTGACCGGGGGTATCCATAATTGAAACAATTTTGCCCTCATATTCAAACTGCATAACCGAGGAGGTAACGGAAATACCTATTTGCTTTTCAATTTCCATCCAGTCGGAGGTTGCAAATTTTGAGTTCTTCTTTGCTTTAACCGTTCCCGCCTGCCTTATGGCGCCGCCGTGGAGAAGAAGTTTCTCCGTTAAAGTGGTCTTGCCGGCGTCGGGGTGGGAAATTATTCCGAAAATACGTCTTTTGTTTATTTCTTCAATATTAACACCCATTTTATAATATTCCTTTCAAATCATAATTCGCTCACTATATATATT
>JAJQBF010000045.1 GCA_021203425.1 Clostridiales bacterium
TGTTTTGTTGCCTTAATTGATGTTACAGATTTATTACAAAATTAGATTCACGTGCGGTAAAAAAATCTTTTACTTCAGGTAGGTTTTAGTGTATAATAAAATTAAGGATAATTGTTTTTACGGAAGCGAGGGATTTTTAAAATGAAAACACTTATTAAAGAGGTAGTATCGGGTCAAAATTTGACTTTTGACGAAGCTAAAGAGGCAATGAGTCAAATGCTCGGCGGCGGTGCTACTCACGCTCAGATTGCGTCTTTTTTAACAGCCCTTATGATTAAAGGCGAAACACTTGATTAAATTGTAGGTTGTGCTACGGTTATGAGAGAAAAAGCCTCCCACGTATCCCCCAAGGGCAGACCTAATTATGTTGACCTTGTAGGTACAGGCGGCGACGGTACATTTACATTCAATATTTCAACAACAGCGGCTTTTGCGGCGGCAGGCGCAGGCTGCAACATTGCAAAGCACGGAAACCGTTCGATTTCCTCCAAATCAGGCGCTATTGATGTTCTTGAAAAGCTGGGAATTAACGTAATGCTTGAAGCAGACCAGGTTGAAAAGTGTATCGAAGAAAACGGCATAGGCTTTATGTTCGCTCAGCTTATGCATAAATCCATGAAAGACGTAGGAATTGTAAGACGTGAATTAGGTATAAGAACAATTTTCAATATACTGGGTCCCCTTTCAAATCCCTCATGGGCTGAAGGTATGGTTGTAGGTGTTTTCAGTAAGGAGCTTGTAGACCCCTTCTCAAAGGCTATGAAGATTATGGGTGTTAAAAATGCCCTTATTATGCACAGTGAAGACGGTATGGACGAGCTTTCAACATCCTCCGACACTCTTGTAGCCGAAATTAAAGACAGAGAAATTACGATGTATACAATTACTCCCGAACAGTTCGGCTTTAAGCGTTCCGATATTTCCGACTTAAAGGGCGGAGATGCCGAATATAACAAGAATATAACATTGTCTATACTTAAAGGCGAAGACAGAGGTCCCAAGAGGGATATTGTTCTTCTCAATGCCGGTGGAGCTCTTTATGTAGGCAAGGTTGCCTCTTCCATTCAGGAGGGCATAAAGCTTGCCGCAGAGTCAATCGACAGCGGAGCCGCTTATAAGACACTCGAAGCAGTAAAAGCATTTACCAATAATGTATAATCAAGGTATAATTTCAGAAACTTAAGGAAAAAATACATTTAACATCAAAAGAAATTGTTTTTCTTGATCCCGTCCGGATAATAGGGCTTTTTAAAAACCTTGGTGAAAAGGGTTTTAAATAAGCCCTTGCTATTGTGATGGCGCATTGGATAAAACGAAAGGAGGAACACAATGTTTAACGTAGGTGATAAAATTGTTTACCCTATGTACGGTGCGGGCGTAATTGAGGAAATAGAGGAAAAAGAAATAGACGGCAAAACCTGTCTTTACTATGCTATGCTTATGCCTATAGGAAATCTTAAAATTACGGTTTCCGTTTTAAAGGCAGAGGCTTTAGGCGTAAGACACATATCTTCTTCTGAAGAGGTTCTTAAAACTATAAGGGCAGCAGGATCAATTGAAATGTCGTCAAACTGGAACGAAAGATATAAAGATAATTCGGCAAGAATAAAAACAGGCGAACTTAAGAAAGTTGTTGAAGTTTTTAAAACCTTGATTTTGAGAGAAAGACAGAGAAGTCTTTCCAGCGTTGAAAAGAAAATGTTAAACAACACAAAACAAATTATTGTAAGCGAAATCATTCTTTCCCAGGGCATTGAAAAAGCCGATGCGGAAAAATTATTATATGATACTACATTAACAAAAGCAACAGCATAAAAAAAGGACGGTCAAGCTGAGAATTACAACTTCGCTGTAATTCTCACAGCTTTACCATCCTTTTTTATTGTCTTAATACCATCTTGTCATAGGCAGATCGTTATTTACTCCGTTTGACCAAAGAATTTGGTGAAGGTCTATTATGCCGTTCATAAATGTTGCGGCACAGGCACAGAGGTAAAGCTCCCACATTCTTACGAAAGTTTCGCCGAACATCTTCAAAACTTCTTCTTTGTGCGCCTGAAAGTTTTCATTCCAACAGAGAAGGGTCTTGTTGTAGTGGCGGCGCAGACTTTCAACATCAAGTGTATAAAATTTAAGTTCGCAGGCTATATCCTCCATTTCTCTTATACTGGGGATAACCCCTCCGGGGAAGATATATTTCTTTGTCCACGGGTCGCCGGGGCTTTCGTGAAGTGAGCTTATAAAGTGAAGGAGGAAAAGTCCTCCCGGTTTTAAAATCTTTTTCACGCTTGACATAAACAGCTCATAGTTTTCTCTGCCTACGTGTTCAACCATACCTACACTTACAACTCTGTCAAACTGTAAATTCTGCTTAGGCAGATCTCTGTAGTCCATAAGCTCGACTCTTAGATAATCTTCAAGATGTTCTTCTTTAATTCTTTCTTCGAATTTCTTTTTTTGCTCTTTGCTCAAGGTTATGCCCAAACCCTTAATTTTATATTTCTTTGCTGCCTCTATAAGAAGAAAACCCCAGCCGCAGCCTATGTCGCACAGCGTCATCCCCTCACTTAAAAGCAGCTTTTCAAGTATTCTGTCTACTTTATTATATTGGGCATCTTTCAAACTGTCATTTTCCGATTTAAAATATCCGCAGGAATAGCTCATTGTTTCATCAAGCCAAAGTTTATAGAAGTCGTTTCCTATGTCATAATGAGAGGAAACCTCCTTCTGCTGATTTTTCTTTGAAAGTGACGTAAAAATAAGCTTTTTAAGAGATTTTTTATCTGTGGAAAACTTATCCATCTGGCTTAAAAAGTTATAAAGAGCTGTGTACAAATCTCCTTCAATTTCAATGTCCTTGTTCATATAGGCTTCGCCAAGAGCAAGCGACGTACTTGTGAGAAGGTCTTTAATACTCGGGGTTTTATTGACTTTAACGGAAAAAACAGGCTCTCCCGTTCCTATAATGTGTTCTTCTTCCCCTATTGTGATTTTAAACGGTTTTGAATCAAACTTACTGATAAAACTTAAAAATTCTTTTTCAACTGCTGTCATCATAACACCTCCAAATGTACTTCAGGCAATTAAAGTTTTTGTAAATTGCCGTAATAAAAAAGCCTAACGTGCAAAATTGCCTGCTAAGCGGTTACATAGGGAAAACGCTGAAAATCGAAATAAAATATTTACGTATTTAGTGTTTTTCACAAATAATAAAGTTTAGATCATTGTTTTGTTGTTTTGTTCTTTTCTTTATTACAGGGTATTTTAATACTTTTTGTAAAATTTGTCAAGCAAATATATAAATAATTCGGAAGTTATACATAAATAATTCGGAAATTATATTTGTAATTATTTCCATATAAAACAAATCTATACACATTTAAATTTTCTTTACACAGATTTATTACGAAAATAAAAACCGCCGGTTTTGAACCCAAGGCGGTCTTTACTTTTGTAATAATCAGTTTGAAGAAGTGTTTTCGGTGCTTTCCGTTTCCTCCTCAGGGAAATCGGGCAGGCGCTTCGCTCTTCTTTTTTTGATGTGACTTCCCACGATTTCGGAAACGTCCGAAATTGTCATAAATGCACTGGCATCATCGTCACGAATAAGCCTTTTAAGCTCGTGCAGTTCTATTCTTGTAACAACACAGTAAAGCACAACCTTTTTTCCGCTTATAAGTCCCTCCCCTTCTATTATGGTTACGGTTCTTCCCAGTTTGTCATAAATCGTATTGGCTATACGCTTGCCTTCGTTTGTTATAATCATAACAGCCTTCGCCTGTTCAAAGCCGGACTCAACAAAGTCAACAACCTTTGAGGTTATAAAATATGTAATAAGGCTGTACATTGCTCTGTCTATTGAGAAAACAAAACCGGCGGCAGTAAATATAACAACATTGCATATAAGCACGAACTGACCTACTGAAAGAGAAGAACGCTTGCTTATGAGCAGAGCTAGCGACTCCGTTCCGTCAAGACAGCCTCCGGCACGAAGAACAGCCCCGACGCCGAGCCCCGAAAGAATACCGCCGTAAACAGCCGCAAGAGTGGGGTCTTCCGTTACACTGTGATCTATTTTCCCGAAAATTTCGAGAAAAACAGAGAAAATAACCATAGCGCTTACTGCTTTTATTAAAAAACGTTTTCCCATTTGGCGAAAACCTATAAACATAAAGGGTATATTAAGTATAAAAACCAGAACACCCAAAGGCAGGTTAAAAAGCTGATGAATAATAATAGCTATACCGGTTACACCGCCGTCTAAAATAGTAACAGGCACAAGTATAAACTCCAGCGCCGCAGCGGCAATTACCGCACCGGCAACAAGCATAGCCAAATAAGCTAAATTATATAAAAATGAATTTTTTTTAAGTACGGGCATTTGC
>JAJQBF010000149.1 GCA_021203425.1 Clostridiales bacterium
ATTTTAGGGTAGGTTTGCGGAAAACAAAAAAACTTCCGTCAACACAACAGGACGAAAGCAAAAACTCCGCGGTACCACCCGAATTAATTACGCAATAAAATAATCACGAATTCTCTTAATGTCTTTTTAACGGTAGAACTGCCGTCGAAGTCTACAAGATTAATTTATATTTAAATAAATCCTTCGGTTCGCCGCTCAAAGGTGATCCGCAGATAAATTTTCCGCCGGACTCTCACCACCTGCCCGGCTCTCTTTGGGAATTGATTTATATGCCCTTCCTTTTCATAGCGTTTGAAACATAACCGTATTATAACCAATTTTTTCACATTTGTAAAGCATTTTAATAAATATTTTCAAAAAAAGTCTTAATCCCGAAGTGAAAAGGCGGAAACAAAAGATTTTATCCTTCTGTCTCCGTCTCTGGTTTAAAGATTATTTTTTAAAAGCCGAGAACAAGCCTTTTTTCTCATAAGGCTCTGAGCTTATATCCGAAACCTTATAGCCTGTTTCTTCAATAGACTTTTTAACAGCCGCTGTGTCAACGGAACCCTCTGCTATAATTTCAACAGTTCCATCTTTGTGAGACGCCTTTACCTTTGCCTTAGCGCCTAAAACCTTTCTTACTGCGTCACAGGCATGAGTCTCACACATATTACACATCATTCCGTCAACCTTCATAGTAATCTTGTTCATTGTTTTGCCCCCTGTAATTAATTTTGTTTTGTATATAAAACCTTATAGCCTGTCTCTTTAACGGCGGCTTTGATTTTCTTAATATCCGCTTTGCCGTTTGTCTTAAGTAAGGCTGTTCCCGATGTATGGTCGGGTACGGCGGAATATATTTCGGGCAAAGCCTCAAGCGCCTTTTTTACGGCATTTTCACAGTGACTGCACATCATTCCTTTTATACCCAAAGTTAAATCAGGTTTGTCAGAAGACGGATTTGTTTCTTCGGCTGAAAAGTCGGGCAGAACAGCCTCTTTTTTAACCCTTTTGTCGTACTTTGTTTCGTGGGGCTTAAAGAAATTTAAGCGAAGTGCATTTGAAACTACGCAGAACGAGGAAAGGCTCATTGCGGCGGCGCCGAACATAGGGTTCAGCTTTAAATTGAAAATGGGTATAAACACTCCGGCGGCAATGGGAATTCCTATGCAGTTGTAGAAAAATGCCCAAAAAAGATTTTCGTGAATATTTTTCAGCGCCGCATGGCTTAAACGAATAGCCGCCGGTACGTCCGACAGTCTGCTTTTCATAAGAACAACATCTGCCGCATCTATGGCAACATCTGTTCCGGTTCCTATGGCAATACCTATATCTGCTCTTGTCAATGCCGGTGCATCATTAATACCGTCTCCCACCATAGCTACCTTGCCGCAAGATGCAAGCTTTCTTATGACCTCTTCTTTTCCGTCGGGCAGAACACCGGCTATAACCCGGTCAACCCCTGCCTGCGCCCCTATAGCTTTTGCGGTTTTTTCGTTGTCACCTGTCAGCATAACAACCTTTATGCACATATTTTGAAGTTCTTTAACCGCCTGAGGGCTGTCTTCCTTTATAACATCGGCAACGGCAATAATACCGACGAACTTTCCCCCTTTTGCAAAAAACAAAGGTGTTTTGCCCTGTTCCGAAAACTTCTCCGCTTTTGAAACAAGGTCGGGAGAAACAGTCATTTTGCTTTTTACAAACTTCATACTTCCGCCCATAAGTTCCTCGCCGTTTAAAAGAGCAGTCAGTCCGTTTCCAGGCAGGGCTTTAAAATCAGTCACTTCAGCAGCCTTCAAGCCTTTTTCCTCTGCCGCTTTCAAAATTGCCTTTGCAAGAGGGTGTTCGCTTTTGGTTTCAAGGGTATAGGCTGTTTTAAGAAGTTCATCTTCACTAAACCCTTCTGCCGCTGTTATATCTGTAACCTTAGGCTCCCCTTTTGTTATGGTTCCCGTTTTGTCAAGAGCCGCTATTTGAATCTTTCCGGTTTCTTCAAGAGAAACAGCCGTTTTAAACAATATGCCCTTTCTTGCTCCCAAACCGTTTCCTACCATAATTGCCACAGGGGTAGCCAAGCCCAAAGCACAGGGGCAGGAAATTACAAGAACGGAGATACCTCTTGCCAATGCGAAACCGAAAGTTTTTCCGCAGAGCAGCCATACAATTGTCGTTATAACGGCTATTGTAATTACAACCGGAACAAACACACCCGAAACCTTGTCGGCAATTTTCGCAATAGGCGCCTTTGTTGCCGCTGCGTCACTTACCATTTTAATAATTTGGGAAAGTGTTGTGTCTTCTCCTGTTCTTGTTGTTTCGCACTTAATAAAACCCGACTGATTTACCGTTGCGGCGGAAACGCTGTCTCCCTCTGCCTTATCAACGGGAATACTTTCTCCTGTCAGGGCGGCTTCGTTTACGGCGCTTGAACCCTCTATAACTATTCCGTCAACAGGAATATTTTCCCCTGGGCGAACAACAAATATGTCGCCCTTTTGAACTTGTTCAACGGGAACTGTAACCTCTTCGCCGTTTTTTATTACAACCGCCTTTTTAGGTGCAAGTTTCATAAGGCTCTTAAGAGCATCTGTTGTCTTCCCCTTAGAGTGAGCCTCAAGCATCTTCCCCACTGTAATAAGAGTCAGTATCATAGCGGCGGATTCAAAATAGAACTCGTCCATATATGTCATAACAAGGTCTTCATTTCCCTTAACAACAGCGTCTGTCATAAGAAAAAGAGCAAAAACACTCCATGCGAATGACGCAAATGAACCCATTGCCACAAGGGTATCCATATTAGGGGAGCCGTTTATAAGCCCCTTTGTGCCGTTTATGAAAAATTTTTGATTTATAATCATTATAACAGCGGCAAGAAGAAGCTGTACAAGCCCCATCGCCACATGATTTCCTTCAAACCAACCGGGCAAAGGCCAGCCCCACATCATATGCCCCATTGAAAAATACATAAGGACTATGAGAAAGCCTATTGAAATTATGAGCCGCCGTCTTAAAACCGGTGTTTCATGGTCTTTTAAAGCCTCTTCCTCAGCCGATAGGGAAGAAGAGACTTTACCTGCCGCCCCTTTAAGAGAGGCTCCGTAGCCCGCCGCCGTTACCGCTGAAATAATTTCTTCCGGCGCCGCCGTACCCTCTACCCCCATAGAATTTGTTAAAAGACTTACGGAACAGCTTGTAACTCCCTTAACCTTGTTTACAGCCTTTTCCACTCTTGCGGAGCAGGCGGCACAGCTCATTCCCGTTATGTTATATTGTTCCATTAATTTATCATCTCCCTATTTCATCATTTTTTGAAGTGTTGAAATCAACTCGTCTATGACTTCGTCATCTCCCTGTCTTATACCTTCGGCGACACAGGTTCTTATATGCGTATTAAGAAGTTCTCTGTTAAAAGCGTTTAAAGCAGCTGCCGCCGCCGATGACTGTATTAATATATCCGGACAGTAAGCATTTCTTTCAACCATACCCTTTAAACCTCTTATCTGCCCTTCTATTCTGTTAAGTCTGTTTATAAGCTTTTGATATTCCTCCGGAGTTCTCACCTTTGTTTTGCAACAATTTATTTCCTCCAAAAAATTTCCCTCCTTTTCAAGTCTTTTTACCCTAACACAAGTATATACCCCCTAGGGGTATTTGTCAAGACATAATAAAACCTTCTGTCAATTTTTTTCGGCAAAAAAAGAACTTCCGCTCATTATTTTGAGCAGAAGTCTTATTTATATGTTATGTGGTTTTCACAGCCCCGTACATATTGCATTTTTTACGATACGGAAAAATAATAAAGCATATAGTTTACATCTTCTTCGTAAAGAGAGTAATTTTCATCGCCGACAGCCGTATAGTAAAATTCATAAACAGATTCACCGGAAACAAAGAAAATAAGATCGGTTACAGATTCTTCTTCATCATCTAAAGGTGTTATACTTATCCAATAACCTTTTTCACCGTCTATAGTTGCATTCTGATAAGTTACTATACCGTCTGAAAGTCTTGCAGATAATTTATTTGCAATATCATCAAGCATATTCTTATCGTCTGTAATGTCATAATCGGAAAGATCTTCTTTTAAAACCTTAAAAGTCGCCACCGGATTTCCGTCTTCTGTTTTTGAAATTGAAGTAAACACAGCACTGTAGGTATAAGTTCCGTATTCTTCCTCAATTTCCACATTTTTGCCTGCTTTCCAAACTGTTCCGTCATATTTCATTTCATAGCCTGCATCTTTGTCTTTAAAGGTTTTTTCTGCCGAACAGCCCGTACTTGAAAATGCTACTGTCAATATTGTAAAAATTAAAGCTAATTTCGATTTCATCTTTTATATACTCCTTCTGCAAATATGCCATATTCCCGTATTATATTTGCAATACATTAATATTATA
>JAJQBF010000094.1 GCA_021203425.1 Clostridiales bacterium
CATCATTTATCTTTGAAATATATTGTTATAAACAAACATATCTAAAAGAATGATGCCTTTAAAACAAATTTATTAATTTACGAAAACATCAGCCGAGTCTTGACCTTATAAAACCCTCTATTTCTTCTTTATTTATGCATATATCGTGAAGAACAGGGCGCTTTTCGATGTCTTTTATAGGTGACGGAACAGGAGTTCCGCTGACCTCCGACAGAGTTCTTACAGCCTCAAAGGGGTCGATTCCCTTATATTCGGTGTCTATTGCAGCTAAAACGTCCTTTGCAAACTTAAAGGGGCTTGCTGTTGAAACAACAACCGTATGGGTTTCGTCCTTGGTTTCTGCTTTATATTTCATATATGAGTTATAAGCAACAGCCGTATGAGTGTCCAAAACATAGCCTTCTTTTTCAAAGACTTCCTTTATAATTCCGAAGGTTTCCTCTTCCGTACTATATTCACCTATAAACGAAGAGTCCGTAGCTGAAAAGCTGTATTCTCCTTCACCTGTAAGCTGTTTCATTTTTTGACTTACGGTTTCCGCATCGCTTAAATGATAGAGAAGTCTTTCAAGGTTTGAGGAAATAAGAATGTCCATTGAAGGAGAAGATGTGAGAATAAATTCTCTGTCTGCATTATATTCCCCTGTTTTAAAGAAATCATATAAAACCTTATTTTCATTTGAAGCGCATATAAGCTTATCTACAGGAAGACCCATATTTTTAGCGTAATAACCGGCTAAAATATTTCCGAAATTTCCCGTAGGCACAACAAAATTGATTTTTTCGCCTGACTTAACTCTACCGGCTTTAACCATCTGGGCATATGCATAGAAATAATAAACAATCTGGGGCGCAAGTCTGCCTATGTTAATGGAATTAGCCGAAGAAAATACATAACCCTTGCCGGCAAGCTCTTCCTTAAGGGCTTTATCCGTAAAAGCCTTTTTAACCGCTGTCTGGCAGTCATCAAAATTTCCTCTTATGCCGGCAACACAAGTGTTTTTGCCTTCCTGCGTAACCATTTGTTTTCTTTGAACATCGGAAACACCGTCCTGGGGAAAGAAAACAATTATTCCCGTTCCCTCAACATCGGCAAAGCCCTCTAAAGCCGCCTTGCCTGTGTCGCCGCTTGTTGCCGTTAAAATAACAATCTGTCTGTCTTCTCCATTCTTTTTTGCCGAAGTTTTAAGAAGGTAAGGAAGAATTGACAGCGCCATATCTTTAAAAGCAATTGTTTTGCCGTGAAAAAGCTCTAAAACGCCGCAGTCTGCCGTTTCTTTAAGAGGTGCAATAAGAGGTGTGTCAAACTTTTTGTCATATGCCCCGTTTATGCAGTATTTAAGCTCTTCCTCTGTAAAGTCGTCTAAAACAAGCCTTAAAACCCTGTAGGCAAGCTCTCTGTAATCCATTGTTAAAATTTCGTCAAGTTTAAAATCGATTTTAGGAACAGCCTCGGGAACATAAAGTCCTCCATCATCGGCTATTCCCTTTAAAATTGCCTGAGAGGCTGTTATATAGTTTTTATCCCCTCTTGTACTTTTATAAAGCAAAGCCATTTTAATATGCCTCCGTTTCAAATTTATTAATATCTTAATTATTAATATAAATGCTCCTTGTGCTTTCAACATAGCTGACTTCACAGTCAAAATATTCCGAAACAAATCTTAAAGGAATCATTGCCGAGCCGTCAGCCAAAACAGGCGCCGCCGAAAGCTCTTTAACCACTCCGTTTACATAGGCCACCATACAGTCCATAGTAAGCCTGAGTTCAGTACCGTCTTTTACGGCAATTGCCGTTTTTGTAGCCTAATCCCATTCTACTTCTGCGCCTAAAGCCTCAAAAACCGCCCTCATAGGCACCATTGTTGTTCCGTTTTCTATGTAGGGTGCCTGTTGGAATGAAAGTTTTTCACCGTTTAAGTATATGCTGAGTGTACCGGATAAAGACGAAACCGCCCCGCTTATCTTTTTATAAGCCGCCCCGTAGTTGCTGACGGAGGTAAGTGTTATACTCCCGTCTTCGTTTGCCGCCTCACTGCCGTTTGTGGCAATTGTTCCCCGGTTAAAATCGGAACTTTTGGTAACAACCAGTTTTAAGTCAGCCGAGCCTTCATTAATTACAATAGAGCCTGTTCCTGAATTAAACCAGGAATCTTCCCATAAAAAGTCTGCTTTGTTGCCTGCTAAATCAGCTGTCATTTCCTCGATAGCATACTCATAGGAGAGCTTTGCGCCTACATATTCAATGTGAAAGGTCACAGTTGAATCGGTTATATCTGTTATTGTCAAAAAATATTCCGCTCCGTCAATATCAGGCGCAAAATCGTATGAAAACTGTTCAATATCCCCCTCTTCGGCAAAAACAACGCCGTAAGAGGAAAAGGCAATAACAGCCGCCAGGAAAATATTTAAAAATTTCCTCATATATTTCCCTCCCAAAAAAAATTTACTGTAAATATTCCTCAAAATCGGTAAATGTATATCCGTCGCCTATAATTTTATCAGTCATTACAGGCAAAGCCCAATACGGTGTATAATACCAGTTTCTGACGCCCCACGGGGTAGTATCTATTTCGATTTTTTCAAAATCTATACTGGGGTGGAAGAAAAGCCCAACAACACAGCCTTTGTCTTCACAGTCCTGAATTCTTTCAAGCATATCATCAAGCTCATAAATATTGTTGAGATAATAAGCCGGAAGAGGAACATAAGTAACCGTGTGTCCGTCAGAGGCTGTTTTTGTTTTTACATATTTTGACTTATTAAGGTTCAAAAAGCCTGCCCCTTGGAAAATAACGGAATAAACCTCCTCTGCCATTTTAAGGTCGGAAAGACTCGCTCCGTAGTGGGGAAACTCCCACATTGAATTGTCAAAGCCCAACATCTCCGCATTATCCCTTGCCATAACAAGTCTTTCGGCTCTCTCCTGCCTCGAAAGAGTTGAAATATGCCCGAATTCAAAACCGTCGGCAGAGAAATAATTGTCAAACTGGTGAGTATAGCCGTGGATAATTATTTTGCCACCTTTGTCAATAAGATAATCGAGGGTATACATAAAATCCGCCGTATAGGTGTTTGTCATTTTCGTAAGGTCAACGTCAATTCCCTCATCGGGGTTTACATACCTTAATATTGCGGCAATATAAAATGTCTGTTCACGTCTTTCTAAATATTCTCCCACAGCCCTCAGCTTTTCAAGACCTTCGTCTGTATATCTGGGGCTTTGGCAGTAACCATCGGGGGTTATGTCTTCAAGACGAAGAACTGCCGGCTTGCTGTCTTCAGACTTTACAAGCTCCGGAAGGTCAGATGTGTCTGTTTTGCGATAGTATATATAAGCCTTGTCATTTTCGCCGTCGAAAACCGCCGCAAGCCCTATACCCTTTACTATTTTATAAAAGGATATAAAACATCTGCCGTCTATTTCCATAAAATACGGATTTATTTTTTCCCCGCTGTAGCCAGAAAAAATAAAATTGTCAAGCTTAACACCGTATTCCTCGGAATTCTCGCCCATAGGAGAAACAATTTTGTCATAGGTTTCCTCAAAGGGCACATAAAGTCTGCCGCTGTAGAAATATGTTTCAACATTCAGAGGCTCGTCCAAAAAATATATTTCCGTTGGAGCATCTTTCAGCGTAAAAAGATTTTCTTCTCCCTGTTGTCTGTTTAAACTTATCGTTTCGGAGGTATAGTCATCATTTATTGTCTTAAGCCCTGCTTTAATCTCCGAATAAGAATAAATTAAATACACACAAACTGCCGCAATAACCGCAAGCAGAAAAACCACTGTAAAAATTTTCAGTAATTTCTTTTTATTCATTATACACTCCAAAGGCTCTGAATCTCTTATATCTGTTTTCGGCTATTTCTTCGGGAGAATAAGCCATTAAAACAGGTAGCTCCTCTTGAAGGTTGTGTTTAATTAAATTTGCGGTAAACTCGAAGTCCTCTCCGGCTCCCCCGGGAACCTCTTCGATAACCTTTTCGATTACTCCCAAATCATAAAGATCCTTAACGGTAATTTTCATAATGTCGGCTGCCTCTTCTGCTCTTGAGCCGTCCTTCCAAAGTATGGAGGCAAAGCCCTCGGGAGAAAGAATAGCATAAACCGAATTTTCAAGCATCCAAACTCTGTCTGCCGTTGCAAGGGCAATAGCGCCGCCGCTGCCGCCCTCACCTATTATAATGGAAATAATAGGTGTTTTAAGACCTGAAAGTTCATAAAGGTTTCTGGCGATAGCCTCACCCTGACCTCTTTCTTCTGCCCCTACTCCGCAGTAAGCTCCGGAAGTATTAACAAAACAAATAGCGGGTCTGTGGAATTTCTCGGCCTGTTTCATAAGCCTTAATGCCTTCCTATAGCCTTCGGGGTGAGCCTGACCGAAGTTTCTTTCCATATTTTCTTTTAAATCCTTGCCCTTTTGAATACCTATTACGGTAACGGGAATATCATTAAACCAAGCCAAGCCCCCTACTACAGCTTTGTCGTCTGCAAAAAGCCTGTCTCCGTGAAGTTCAAGAAAACCCGTAAAACAATGGTTTATATAGTCAAGAGCAGTCGGTCTTGTTGTAAGACGGGCTATTTTTACTTTATCATATGCTTTCACTGCTCTTTACCTCCTTTGTTGTAGTGTAATTTTATAATCTCAGCAAGCCTCTTAGGCATATCTTCTCTTTTGACAATCATATCAACAAAACCGTGGGCAAGCTGAAATTCTGCCGTTTGGAAGTCATCGGGAAGTTTTTGCTTAATTGTTCCCTCTATAACTCTTCTGCCTGCAAAGCCTATAAGGGCTTTCGGCTCCGCAATAATTATATCTCCCAGCATAGCAAACGAGGCGGAAACTCCCCCTGTTGTGGGGTCTGTCAGGACAGATATGTAAAGCTGCCCTGCATCGGATAATTTAGCCGCAGCCGCCGAAGTCTTTGCCATCTGCATAAGGGAAATAATTCCCTCCTGCATTCTTGCACCGCCGGAGGCAGCGAAAATTATAGTGGGGAGCTTGTTTTCGGCGCCGTATTCAAAGGCTCTTGTAAGCTTTTCGCCTACTACCGAACCCATTGAAGCCATTATAAAGGAAGAATCCATAGCGCCTATAACACAGTCGCAGCCGCCTATTTTTGCCCTTCCCGTTATAACAGCGTCTTTAATTCCCGTTTTTTTCTGCATTGCGGCAATTTTTTCTTCATATTCCGGAAAGTTAAGGGGGTTTGCCGCTGTCATATTTGCGTCAAACTCTGTGAAAGTCCCTTTGTCAACGGTTATATAAATTCTTTCCTTTGCGCTTATTCTGAAATATCTTCCGCATTTAGGGCAGATTTTATATTTTCCGGCTTCTTTTTTGGAAATTTCACTTCCGCAGCCTTTACACTTAACCTTAATTTCCGGCGCTTTGTCGGTTTCAAAACCTGTTTTTTCCGTTTCAACAGGTGTTGCAACGGCTTTTTTTATAACAATATCGTCTTTCTTTTTAAATATTTTATGAACCAAGGGTGCATATTTAGATTTACCGAATAAAGCCACCTCGATAATCTCCTTTCTATGCGATAATGAAAGTTAACTCGCCTTCGGCAACCTTCTTATCTCCCACATATGCCACAGCTTTTCCTACACCGGCAACCTTCTTCAGTTTCATAATTTCCATTTTAAGTCTGAGCTGGTCTCCGGGAACAACCTGCCCTCTGAACTTACACTTGTCTATTGCTCCGAAAAGAGGTGTTTTTCCCTTATATTCGGGCATGGAAAGAATTGCCACTGCTCCTGCCTGAGCTAAAGCCTCCATTATAAGAACACCGGGCATAACAGGTCTGCCGGGGAAGTGACCCTGAAAAAAGGCCTCATTCATAGTTACGTTTTTAATGGCAACAACCTTCTTGCCCTCTTCAATCTCCAAAACTCTGTCAATAAGCAGCATAGGGTATCTGTGGGGAAGAGTTGCCATAATTTCATTTATATCCATCATAGGTTTTATTCCTCCCACTTTTTAAAACAGAGAACACCGTTGTGACCACCGAAACCCAGTGTATTAGAAAGGGCATATTTAAGCTCTCTTTCTTTACCCTGATTTACTGTGTAGTCAAGGTCAAGATCCGGGTCGGGGGTTGTATATCCTATTGTAGGGGGTACAAAATTATTTTTAATTGCAAGTACCGAGGCTATAGCCTCGATTGCTCCTGTGGCGCCTAATAAGTGACCTGTCATAGACTTTGTAGAGCTTATTGAAATATCATAAGCCCTGTCTCCGAAAAGATCCTTAATTGCCCTTGTTTCCATTTTATCGTTTAAGACTGTAGATGTTCCGTGAGCGTTTATATAGTCTACAGTGTCTGTTCCTGCCTCGTCAATAGCCGCCTTCATAGCAAGTCTTGCGCCTTCGCCGTCTTCCTTAGGCGCTGTAATGTGATAAGCGTCGTCTGTTGCGCCGTAGCCTACTATTTCGCCGTAGATTTTAGCGCCCCTTGCCTTAGTGTGTTCAAGCTCTTCAAGGAACAAAACACCTGAGCCTTCGCCTATAACGAAACCGCTTCTGTTTAAATCGAAGGGGGTTGATGCCTTTGTAGGGTCTTCACTGCCTGTAAGTGTTCTTGCGGAGCAGAAACCTGCAACACCTATTTTTGTAATAGGAGCCTCGGCGCCGCCGGCTAAAATCATATCGGAATAGCCGTGTTTAATATTTCTGAAAGCCTCGCCTATAGCGTGAGTTGAAGATGCACAGGCTGTAACTATACAGGTACAGATGCCCTTTGCCCCAACCTGAATTGCTACGTTTCCGGCTGCCATATTTGTAATTGCCATAGGGATAAAGAAAGGACTTACCCTTCTTGCGCCGCCGGTATGCATTTTTATAACCTGCTCCTCAATAGTAGCGATACCGCCGATACCCGAGCCGATTATAACGCCGAAACGCTCCATATTTTCTTTTGATGTGTCAACACCCGAATCCTTCATACATTCATCGGCAGCCACCATAGCATACTGACAGAAGGTATCAAGTCTTTTCTGTTCCTTTTTGCCTATTACTCCGTCGGCAGTAAAGTCTTTAACCTGACCGGCTACTTTAGCCTTAAGGTCTGATGTGTCGAATTTTTCTATAAGGCTTATACCGCATTTTCCGCTTTTAAGACCCTCCCAAAATTCGGGAACGCTGTTTCCCAAGGGAGTAACGGCTCCAAGCCCTGTTATAACTACTCTGTTCGCCATTATAATTCCTCCTTACTGCATAACCATACCGCCGTCGCAATTTACGACCTGACCGGTTATATAATCGTTTTCGGCAAAAAATACGGCAACCTTAGCAACATCTTCGGGAAGTCCCTGTCTGCCGAGAGGTATCTGGGCAAGCATTGCATTCTTAACGTCTTCGTTAAGTACATCTGTCATAGGTGTTTTAATAAAACCGGGAGCAATAGCGTTGCAGGTGATTCCTCTTTGACCTAATTCTCTTGCCGCAGATTTTGTTATGCCCAAAACCCCTGCCTTACTGGCTGAATAGTTAAGCTGACCTACATTTCCCATTAAGCCTACAACGGAGCTTAAGTTTATAATGGCGCCTCTTCTCTGCTTAAGCATAATTTTAGAGGCGTGTTTTGTCATATTGAATGTACCTTTAAGATTAATTCTTATAACATCGTCAAAGTCCTTTTCCTTCATACGAAGAAGAAGACCGTCTCTTGTTATTCCTGCATTGTTTACAAGGACGTCAACTGTGCCGAATTTTTCTTTTGCGCCCTTTACAAGGTTTTCTGCCTGTTCGAAGTCGCTTATGTCGGCCACAATACCTATACAGTCAACACCGAAACTCTTTATTTCTTCTATTGTTTCATCGGGTATTTTAATATCGTTTATAACTATGTTGGCTCCCTTTGCGGCAAATGCCTTTGCTATAGCAAAGCCTATGCCTCTTGACGAACCTGTAACTATAACGGTTTTTCCTTTTAAGTTCATAAATTATAATCCTCCCAGTGCTTTGTCTAATGTTTTTAAATCTTCTATATTAACAGCTTTAACCTTTCTTGAAACCTTTTTAACAAATGAAGTCAGAGTTTTTCCAGGACCCATTTCTATAAAGGTATCAACCCCTGTGTCAATAAGGTTTTTAACTGTCTGCTCCCATTTAACAGAGCTCATAACCTGTTTTGTAAGTGTGGGAATAACGTCTTCCCTGCCCTTGTAGGGTTCTGCCGTAAGGTTTGAAATAACGGGAATGTTAAAATCATTTATTGTAATATTCTGAAGCTCGAGGTTAAGTCTGTCTGATGCCGGTTTTAAAAGAGGTGTGTGGAAAGGACCGGATACATTAAGCCTTACAACTCTCTTTGCCCCTGCCTCGGTAAGAAGAGGTTCTGCCGCTGCCACTTCCTCGGCATAGCCTGCTATGGCAATCTGTCCCGGGCAGTTATAGTTTGCAATAAACACTCTCTCAGGGTTTACCTTGTCAAGAACTGCCTGAATTTTATCCGCATCAAGGTTAATAACTGCGCTCATTGCCCCAACGCCTACGGGAACAGCCTCTGTCATAAAACGGCCTCTTTTTCTTACGAGAACAACAGCCTCTTCAAAGCTCATTACTCCTGCCGCAACAAGGGCGGAATATTCCCCTAAGCTTAAACCTGCGGCATAGGCTGCCTTAAAGCCCTTTTCTTCCATAAGTCTTAAAACCGCCGTACTCATTGTCAAAATAGCCGGCTGTGTACATTCTGTTATATTTAATCTTTCGTCTTCTTCAAAGCAGATTCTTGAAATTTCAAAGCCCATAGCCTCGTCTGCCTTGTCAAAAACCTCTTTGCAGACAGGAAAATTTTCGTAAAGCTCTTTTCCCATACCGCTTTGCTGAGCACCCTGTCCGCTGAAAATAAATGCTGTAGACATATTTATTTCTCCTAAATTCTGTATTTGTTGTGTAAAGTTCCGATGTGCCAAGCTTTAGAACCTATAAAGCTCCGATGTGCCAAGCCTTAAACCCCATTGTCATGCCTTCGGCATGACATTTCCCCTGAAAGGGGAAAACTTACGGGGAAACCAGACGGGGAGGCTTAGAGAACTGCCGCAATTTTGTCAAGATCCTTTATTAAATCCTGAATAATATCCGCACAGCTTTCTTCCTGCTTAACAAGACCTGCAATCTGACCGCTCATAACGGAGCCGTTGTCTACATCGCCGTCAACAACCGCCTTCTTAAGGGCGCCTGTTCCCAGTTCTTCAAGCTTTTCAAGATCCGGCTCGTCCTTGCCTGTTTCACGCTTTTCAATATCAAGATAAGCCTTTGTCAGCTTGTTCTTAAGAACTCTTACCGGGTGGCCTATAATATTGCCTGTTATAACAGTGTCAATATCCTTTGCCTTTAAAACCTTGTTTTTGTAGTTTTGGTGAACAGTACATTCGGTTGCAACAAGAAATCTTGTTCCCACCTGAACACCGTCGGCCCCTAACATAAAGGCTGCGTTTACCCCTCTTGAATCGGCTATGCCGCCGGCTGCAAGAACAGGAATATTCACAGCATCAACAACCTGGGGAACAAGTGCCATTGTAGTCAGCTTTCCTATATGACCGCCGGACTCCATTCCCTCGGCAATAACTGCGTTTACGCCCATTTTTTCCATTCTCTTTGCCAAAGCCACGCTTGCAACAACGGGAATAACCTTTACCCCGTTTTCCGCAAACTTAGCCAAATACTTGCCCGGGTTGCCTGCGCCTGTGGTAACAACCTTAACATTTTCTTCACAAATCACATCAACAACCTCGTCTGCAAAAGGTGACTGAAGCATAACATTAACACCGAAGGGCTTGTCTGTAAGCTCTTTGGCTTTTCTTATTTCTTCTCTTACTACATCAGCCGGAGCGTTTCCTGCGGCAATTATACCCAAACCTCCTGCGTTTGATACTGCGCTTGCAAGCGAAGCATCTGCAATCCAAGCCATTGCTCCCTGAAAAACAGGGTATTTAATTCCTAAAATATCGCAAATTTTCGATTTCATATTTTCCCCTTTATAGTAGTATGCATATTTTTTTAAACCGCCGAGGTATAAGGAATCGCCGATTAATCAGCCCTCTTTGGTCTGTTCCTTTACATAGTTTACTGCGTCTTCAACTGTTTCAACCGTTTCCGCATACTCAATCTTTATGTTAAATTCGTCTTCTATGTCATTGACGATTTTGAAAAGATCCAGCGAGTCGGCCTTTAAATCCTCATTTATGTTTGTTTCGAGGGTTATTGTTTTCGGGTCAATTTCCAAGTTTGACGCTATAATTTCACGAATTTTTTCAAAAACCATATTCCCTCACTCCTTAAAGCTCAATCAACATGGTTGCCCAGGTAAGACCTCCTCCGAAACCGGATATAAGAATTTTGTCGCCTTTGTGAAGAAGACCTTCTTCGTTCATCTCGGCAAGGGCAATAGGTACTGATGCTCCCGAGGTATTGCCTATTCTGTCGATGTTTGTATAAAACTTCTCGTGGGGCGCCTTCAGCTTTCTCGCTATTACCTCATTAATTCTTGTATTGGCTTGATGAAGTACAACATATTTTATATCGTCCATAGATGTTTTCGATTCTTCCAAAACCTTTTTAATACTTTCGGGAACCTTTCTTGTGGCAAAGGTAAAAACCTCTCTGCCGTTCATATCTATGAATTCGTCATTTTTAGGCTCTGCCTTGTAAAACGGGCTTTTGTTTGCTCTGTAGCCGGCTGTCAGCGCCATAGCCTTCGACCCGTCGGAATGAATGTCTTCATATAAAATTCCGCCCTCTTCGGCTGCCTCAAGAAGAACTCCCCCTGCTCCGTCGCCGAAAAGAACACAGGTTGACCTGTCACTCCAGTCGGTAATTTTGGAAAGGGTTTCTCCCCCTAAAACAATGGCTCTTTTAACACCGCCGTTTTTTATAAACTTATCCGCCACCGAAAGAGAATAAATAAAACCCGAACAGGCAGCGGCTATATCAAAACAAAAAGCATTTTTACAACCCAAAGCGTTTTGAACCAAACAGGCCGTACTGGGAGTAGTATAGTCGGGGCTTACCGTTCCCAAAATGATAAGATCCACACTGAGGGAATCCCACCCTGCTTTTTCAAGCAATTTTTCAGCCGCAATTATGCAAAGATCAGATGTGTTTTGATCGGAAACCAAATGTCTTTTTCGAATCCCCGTTCGTGAGGAAATCCACTCGTCAGAGGTTTCGACCATCTTTGCAAGATCATCATTGGTAACCGTAACAGGCGGCAGCGCTCTTTCAAAACCTATTATTCTCGATCTTATCATAATACTTCTCCTTGTGTGTTATTTCTGTATCTTTCGTTTATAAAACCGTTTATTCTGACAAGAACATCTCTCGCCACTTCGGCCTCATATTCGCTTAAACCTACAATAGCGGCCTTAATCATATCCAAATGAAATTTTTGATGTACTCTGTACATAAGCCGCCCCTTCTTTGTTAAAGAAACAAGAACGTGGCGTCTGTCTGTTTCGGAGCGGTTTCTGAGAACATACCCCTTTGCAACAAGGTTTTTAACCGATACCGTAAGTGTTCCCATAGTAATATCCAGCTTTTTGGCTACCTCCGACATAGACTTTGATGCGTACATACCTATAGCCTCGATAGTATGTACCTCCGCAAGGGATAAATCATTAAAAACCCCCTTCTTCTGAGCCTCGTCTTCAGCCCTTTGAATATCATTATAAAGCCCGAAAAACAGTGTATTTACATCAATAAGTGATTTTTTCAATAACTTCACCTCCTGCCGAAACCCTTTTAATATAAAAAAGGGTTCGCCGTAAAGAAGAAACCCTTATTTTAAGCCCCTTCTTAAAAAAACTTTGAAAATCAAATAGTTTGATATTCAAAGTATATAGGTTTTAGCCCCTGATGTCAAGTGTTTTTTTGTAAGACGCAAAATTCTAATGTTATACAATAAAAAATCCTCGGTAAAATTACCGAAACAGTAATTTTACCGAGGAGAATTTGTCATATAACCGTGTTTAAATTATTTAAGATCGGCTGTGTTTAAGAAGTCCTGATCGTCATAGTCTTTGTTTTCGCCAACCATACCCCAAATGAATGTATAAGCCTTTGTGCCTACACCTGAGTGGATTGACCAGCTGGGGGAGATAACAGCAGACTCGTTCTTCATAACGATATGTCTTGTTTCATCGGGCTTGCCCATCATATGGAAAACAACATTGTTTTCGTCCATATCGAAGTAAAGATAAACTTCCATACGTCTTTCATGTGTATGACAGGGCATTGTGTTCCAGTTTGAACCGGGATCAAGCTTTGTAAGACCCATAGCAAGCTGACAGCTGCCGTATTCTACTCCGTCTCTTTCGGAAAGTCTTGCGAAAACTTCATCATGGATATATTGGTTGATTGTTCTCTTGTTGCAGTCTTCAAGTGAACCGAGGGGCTTGTGATTTGCGTCTGCATAAGAAATAAGAACTGTGGGGTAGCTCTTGTGAGCTGTTCCTGAGTTCATATAGAACTTGGGAGGATTGGAAGGGTCTTTTGCCGCAAAGGCAATTTCCTTTGTTCCCATACCTACATAAATAGCGTCGCCGTTATTTACGGTATATTCCTTACCGTCAACAGTAACTGTTCCGTCGCCGCCTATGTTGATTGCGCCAAGTTCTCTTCTCTGAAGGAAATAAGCTGCTGCAAGCTCCTTGCTGCCTTCAAGCTTAAGGAGTTCTGTTGTGGGGGTAATTCCGCCGAAGATGATTCTGTCGTTATGGCTGTAAACTAACTTTGCCTCTCCGGGAACGAAAACGTTTTCAACTAAGAAATGACTTCTGAGCTGTTCTGTTGTATAATGTTTAACGTCATCATAGTGGTTTGAATATCTTGTTTCAAGTGTCATTTTTTATAAAACCTCCTAAAAAACAAGGGCGTCTAAAAAATTTTTAAACACCCTTTGTTCTGAATTTAATGAATACTTAGAAAGAGTTTATCTCTGAACACGTCCGGATCCGTCGCCGCCTGCAAGAGTTTCAACATCTTCTCTTGTAACAAGGTTGAAGTCGCCGGGGATTGTGTGCTTAAGAGCTGATGCTGCAACTGCAAATTCAAGAGCTGCCTTCATATCCTTGCCGTCTACAAGACCGCAGATAAGACCGCCTGCAAATGAGTCGCCGCCGCCTACTCTGTCAACGATAGGGTTGATTGTGTACTTACGGCTGTGATAAAATTCTCTTGTCTTTCCGTCCATGATACAAGCTGACCAGCCGTTGTTAGAAGCTGAATAGCTTTCTCTAAGTGAAGAAATTATGTACTTGAAACCGAACTTGTCTGCCATCTGATTGAAAATATCAACATAGCCCTGAAGTTCAAGGTTGCCGCTTGTTACGTCTGTTTCGCCGGGCTTGAAACCGAGAACCTTCTCAGCGTCTTCTTCGTTTCCGATACATACGTCAACATACTGCATAAGGTTTGTCATAACCTTCTGAGCCTTTTCAGATGACCATAATTTCTTACGGAAGTTAAGGTCGCATGAAACAGTAACACCGTGAGCCTTAGCAGCCTTTAAAGCAGCCTCAGTTACTTCTGCAGCGAGATCAGAAACAGCGGGAGTAATTCCTGTGAAATGGAACCAATCAGCGCCTTCGAAAATAGCATCGAAATCAAAAGCAGATGCGGGAGCTGTTGCGATAGAAGAGTTAGCTCTGTCGTAAACAACGTTTGATGCTCTCATTGAAGCACCTGTTTCAAGGTAGTAGATACCGAGTCTTTCACCGCATTTAGCAACGTGCTTTGTGGAAACACCGTACTTGTTAAGAGCAGCAACTGCACAAGCACCGATCGGGTTATCGGGAACTGCTGTTACGAATTCAGCGTCATGACCGTAGTTTGAAAGAGAAACAGCTACGTTAGCCTCGCCGCCGCCGTAGTTAATATCGAACTCTGTAGCCTGAATAAATTTTTCATTGCCGGGAGTTGAAAGTCTGAGCATTATCTCACCCATAGTTACAATTTTAGCCATTTTAAAAAATCCTCCTGTAAATCATTATATTTTGGCGTGAGCCTATAATAAAGAAACTTGATAAGCTCCCCCTTTAAGTAAATTATACCATACGCGTTAATACTTTTCAACAGCTTTTTGTAATATTTTTATAAAAATTTTTTGCAGCAGTTCAGCCTTCTTATTATATATAATGAAACAACCCGTTTTTAAAATGAAACAATTCATTTTTAAAAATGAAACAACCCATTTTTCAAAAATCTGTTGACAACTCCCCCTGCGGTTTGATATAATTATTACACAAAGCAAATAAGGGCATCGTAAGTAAAGGGGGCACACCACCGCGGGTGTGTCCTTTTTGTGCTTTTAAGGAGGTGCGAAAATGACTTTAAACGGAAAAACAACGGAAATAAAAGAGGGTACATCTGTTCATGACCTTCTTACTGAAAAAGGCTACAAAATAGACATAATTGCCGTTGAGTTAAACGGTGAAATTTTAGACAGAAACGCTCTTAAAGAAATTCAGCTCAAAAACAGCGACACAATGGAATTTGTTATGTTTATGGGCGGAGGCTGACAAAATAATCAGCTGCTTAACATAAAAAACATAAAACATCTCATTATAGGAGGACATAAAAACTATGAATGATAAGTTAATTATAGGCGGACATGAGTTTAACTCAAGATTTATTTTAGGTTCGGGAAAATTTTCCCTTGAAAAAACAAACGAGGTTATAAAAAACGGCGGAGTTGAAATAGCAACCCTTGCTTTAAGACGTGCAAACGAAGGCGGTTCCGAAAACATACTTGACTATATGCCCGAGGGAATTACCCTTCTTCCCAATACTTCAGGGGCAAGGAATGCCGAAGAGGCAGTAAGAATTGCAAGGCTTGCAAGAGCAGTAGGCTGCGGAGACTTTGTTAAAATCGAAGTTGTTCACGACAGCAAGTATCTCCTTCCCGACAACTACGAAACAGTTAAGGCAACCGAAATACTCGCAAAAGAAGGCTTTATTGTTATGCCCTATATGTATCCCGATTTAAACGCTGCAAGAGATATGGTAAATGCCGGTGCGGCAGCTGTTATGCCTTTGGCAGCTCCCATAGGCAGCAACAAGGGTCTTGCCACAAAGGATTTCATAAAAATACTTGTTGATGAAATAGATGTGCCCATAATCGTCGACGCCGGAATAGGCCGTCCCTCACAGGCCTGCGAGGCTATGGAAATGGGTGTTGATGCCATTATGGCAAACACAGCCGTAGCTACAGCGGCAGATGTGGGAAAAATGGCTACTGCTTTCCGTCTTGCCATTGAGGCAGGCCGTCTTGCTTACCTTGCCGGTTTAGGCAGAGTTCTCGAATATAAGGGTGAAGCCTCCAGCCCTCTGACAGGCTTTTTAAGAGACTGAGGAGGAATTTAAAATGATTAAAATAGACAGAACCTTCAGCCATATGGAGTATATAGAGGGAATGGATATCACCTCTCACGATATTATGGATAAGGTTTTAAAATACAGAGAAGAATATGACTACAGTAAATATACAGCCGCTGACGTAAAGCGTGCCTTAGCGCAGGATAATCTTGACATTGAGGGCTTTAAGGCTCTTCTCTCCCCTGCCGCTTTCCCCTTTCTTGAAGAAATGGCTGCAAAGGCAAAGCACGTAACCTGTCAGCATTTCGGCAATTCCGTAACAATGTTTACTCCCCTTTACATAGCAAACTATTGTGAAAACCACTGTGTTTACTGTGGTTTCAACTGCTATAACAGAATAAAAAGAGCAAAGTTGACACAGGAGGAAATCGAGGCGGAGCTTAAGGCAATAGCCGAATCCGGCTTACAGGATATTCTTATTTTGACAGGCGAGTCAAGACATATGTCAGATGTTGAATATATAGGTGAAGCCGTAAAGACAGCGGCAAAATATTTCAAACAGGTAGGTCTTGAGGTTTACCCCCTTAATGTAGACGAATATAAATATATTCACGAATGCGGAGCAGACTATGTTTGTGTTTATCAGGAAACATATAACACAGACAAATATGAAACCCTTCACTTAAGAGGTCACAAGAGAATCTTCCCCTACCGCTTTAATGCTCAGGAAAGAGCAATTTTAGGCGGTATGCGTCTTGTTTCCTTCGGTGCTCTCTTAGGTCTTGACGATTTCAGACGTGATGCCCTTGCTACAGGTCTTCATGCCTACTTCCTTCAGAAGAAATATCCCCATGCGGAAATCTCCTTCTCACCGCCGAGACTTCGCCCAATTATAAACGATGACACAGTAAACCCCAGTGACGTTCACGAACCCCAGCTCCTTCAGGTTATGACGGCTTACAGACTGTTTATGCCCTTTGCCGTAATAACAATTTCCACAAGAGAAAGAGCCGGTTTCAGAGACAACGTAATAGGTCTTTGTGCCACAAAGATTTCAGCCGGTGTAAGTGTCGGTGTAGGCGGTCACGTTGAAGAAGAAAAAGGCGACGAACAATTCGATATTTCCGACCCCAGAAGTGTAGAAGAGGTTCATCAGGCAATTTTAGACCACGGCTGTCAGCCTGTCTATAATGATTACATCAGGGTTTAATATTATATGGAAGTAGCTGCAGTAACAAACAGGAATCTCTGTAAAGAGGATTTTCTTAAAAGAATCGAAAAGCTGTATGTCGGCGGTGCAGACAAAATAATTCTTCGTGAAAAGGATTTAAACGATGATGAATATTTTGTCCTTGCGGAAAAATGTTTTGAAATCTGCGGCGGCAGGCTTTACGTAAATTCACGTATTGAAATCGCCAAAGCTTTGGGCATAAAAAACATACATCTTCCATTAAGGCTTTTTACCGAAAAAGATAGCTTTTTCAGACAAACAGGGGTTTCCGTCCATTCGGCGGCGGAGGCTCTTTCGGCGGAAAAAGCCGGCGCCGACTATATAATCGGCGGTCATGTTTTCGAAACGGACTGTAAAAAAGGTCTTGCCCCCAGAGGAATAGGCTTTATTACGGAAACGGCGGCGGCTGTTAATATCCCCGTTTATGCCATAGGCGGAATAAGCCCCGATAATGCCCCCCTTCTTAAAAACAGCGGTATTCAGGGTGTCTGCCTTATGTCAACACTGATGAACTGTGAAAACCCCGAAGATATAATAAGCCGGCTTAAAAACTTATAAATCAGTCAATACAGGTGTTGTCCCGACTACACCTGTATTTTATTTTCCAAACTTTTTCATCAAAAATTGATTTATATGCCAAATATTGTTTGACGGCAAAGCTGTTTTATGATATAATTATTGAAGAAAATGTTGTGTTTTATTTATTTTAGGAAACTGTGATTATTCACCCGCGGTCTTCCGAAAGAAAGGAGAATTGTATGAAAAAAATTTTTACTCTGTTATTGGCTGTTGTTATGGCTGTTTCGGCTTACATACCGAGTTCCGCTGACGAGGGCGGAGTGAGTGTACATCTTAACGGAACACAAATTTCATATTCCGAAAGCGACGGTCAGCCCCAAATCATAAGCGGCAGAGCCTATGTTCCCTTAAGACGAACCTGTGACGCTTTAGGCATAGACATAGACTACAATGCAAACACAAAAGTTTTAAAAATTACAAAAAATGACAGTACTGTTACCCACACTATAGGAACAAGAGTACTTAAATCTTCCGAAAATTATTATTACGGTACAAGTGATGATGATTACAGCCTTGTCTCCATAGTTCAAAACGGTCGTGTGCTTATGCCCATACGACTTCTCGCTGACAGTATAGACTGCTTTGCTTATTGG
This sequence comes from Clostridiales bacterium, assembly GCA_021203425.1. Lineage (GTDB taxonomy): Bacteria > Bacillota > Clostridia > Lachnospirales > CAG-274 > JAJQCI01. The sequence continues at coordinate 17,726 of JAJQBF010000094.1, forward strand.
GATTCTGATATAAGAAGCGTAATTCTTAAATCCGAAACCGATTCGGCAGACGGGGAATATGTAGGCAAATGGTTTTATGATAACACCTGGATCGCCGATGGCTGGGGCGGTATAGGTATGCCGTTAAATGTTACAATTTCATACTGCGATTCGGAAACTATACAGGGAGAATATATTACACAGGCTCCCGATAATAATGACAACCGCAGACTCAATGTTGTTCCCTTCAGTTCACAGCTTTATACTGATTCAAGCGGAATAACCTGTTCTAATGCCGGAACAAGTTATGATTATGATTTAGATATGACAATTATGTTAAAATATAAAGACGGAGAGCCTATAATTCAGTTTAAAGAATGGTTTTATTTGGTCAAAGAGTAAAAATAAGGAGGCAAAATTATGCGAAAAATAATTTCTTTAATATTAACATTGTCTGTTCTTTTATCCCTTGCCGCTGTGCCCGTGACAGTCAGCGCCGAAACAACACTGTTGGAAACAGCAGAATTATATGCTGCCAAGCTTGAAGAATATGTTGCATATAACAGTTCCAAAAGCCTATCTACAGACCAATACAAATTTACACTTGCCTATATAGATGAAGACAATATTCCCGAACTGATAATTAGCAAATACGGCGCTCATTACGGCGGAAATATAGATTGTTATTTTGTATCGGGCGGCGAATTATTAAGCGGCTCTATACCTACAATATATGGCTGTGTAAATTTTGCACCCAAGGAAAATTTATTCTATTACGGAAATTTTTCTCCTAACATAGAATCTGTCATTTTTCAACGCTGGACGGGCAGCTCTTTTGACAATTTTCTAGTATATAAAACAACCTATAAAGAAGGTGCTGATATAATAGAAAAAACCACAATCAATGATGAAAGCGTCAGCGAAGACTATTATAATCAACAGCTTGAATCTATGATGACTGATTATGCTTGGCTTACATTCGACCACAGCAATGCATTTGTAATAAACAGCACAAACATTAATGCTATGAAACAGAATCCGAAAAATTTCATTTTAGGCGATGTAGGTATAACTGTTCTGTTAAACGGCAGTGAAATGGCTTTTGATGTTGAGCCTTACATTGAAAACGGTGTTACAATGGTGCCTATGCGTGCCATATTTGAGGCTTTAGGGGCTGATGTAGGCTATGATTCCGAAACAAGAACAATTACAGCGGTTAAAGGAGACAAAACAATAATTCTGACAGTTGACAGTACATCTGCATACATAAACGGTAAAGAATACACACTGCAAAATCCTGCGGTTATTATAGACGGTTCGACAATGGTTCCTCTTAGGTTTGTTTCGGAAAACTTAGATGCTGATGTTGTTTGGAACAGTGACACAAAAACAATTTCCATAACTTCAAATTAATTTACTATAAAAGCGTTGTCGATAGACAGGCAGATAGGCAAACGGAGTTTGCACA
>JAJQBF010000028.1 GCA_021203425.1 Clostridiales bacterium
GTAGCCGTAGGCCAGAAATTACCGCCTAGCCTAAAGAATATTTTCAAGGAAATTTACGTTAAAAACAAGATTTTAAATATTGTTGTTAAATAATAAAATAAAATATTAAAAGAGAAAAAGAAATAAGACGCAAGACGCATGGAAACACTTGCGGCTGTTTCTTTTTCAGTTATACATAAGGAAGGCGGATTATATGGAGAATAAAAAGAAAAAGGAAATATCTTTTACCGAGGGTTCGGCTTTTTGGGCTATTATCAGATTTGCCGTGCCTGTTTTCGGGGCAATGGTTTTACAGGCGGCCTACGGGGCTGTTGACCTTATAATTGTAGGCTTTTTCGGAGATGCGGCGAGTATTTCCGCCGTAGGAACGGGCAGCAGCTTTATGCAGATGATAACGCTTATAATAACAAGCCTTGCTATGGGCGCCACCGTTGTTATAGGCCAGTACATAGGCGAAAACCGACCGGACAAAGCCGGTGACACTGTAGGAACAACAATTATTATATTTGTTGTTTTGGGAATAATTTTGACTGTTTTGCTTGAGCTGTTTGCAACGGGCATAGCAGGTATTCTTCAGGTTCCCGAGGAAAGTTTTGATAAGGCTGTTACATACCTCCGAATTTGTTCCGGCGGTATACTTGTAATAATAGCCTACAATGTAATAAGCAGTGTTTTAAGAGGTGTGGGAAATGCCAAGCTGCCTTTTATATTTGTGTGCATAGCTTGTGTTGTGAACATAGTCGGAGACTTGTTTTTTGTGGCTGTTTTGGGGCTTGACGCTGCCGGAGCGGCTATAGCCACTGTTTTGGCTCAGTTTGTTTCCGTTGTTGTTTCTCTGCCGGTTATGAAACATCAGAACCTGCCTTTTTCGTTTTCGCTTAAGCGTATAAAGATTCACCCCAACAAAACAAGAAGAATTATAAGCGTCGGTGTTCCTATTGCCGTCCAAGAGGCTATGGTTCAGGTTTCGTTCCTTGTTATAAACTCAATTGTAAATAATATGGGGCTTATGCCCTCGGCAGGCTACGGTGTGGCTCAAAAGCTGGTTTCCTTTATAATGCTTATACCTTCAACGGTTATGCAGAGCGTGTCAGCTTTTGTTGCTCAGAATATAGGGGCAGGAAACTCCAAAAGAGCAAAGCAGGGCTTTTATACAACCGTTGTTACAGGCTGCTGTTTGGGGGCTTTAATTTTCTGTATGGGCTTTTTCAAGGGCGATCTTATGTCGGCTATGTTTACAAACGAAACAGACGTTATCGCCCAAAGCGCCGCATATCTTAAAGGCTTTTCCGCCGAATGTATTCTCACCTGTATTCTTTTCGGAAGTACAGGCTACTTCAACGGCAGCGGCAAGAGCTTGCCCGTTATGATTCAGGGCATAGCCTCGGCTTTCCTCATTCGTATTCCCGTTGCAACCTTTATGTCAAGACTGCCGGATACCTCTCTTACATATATAGGTATGGCAACCCCTATAACAACTTTCTGCGGAATAATCTTTTTCCTGGTTTGTTTCCGTATTTACGGCAAGAAGGAAAAGAAAGGTTTATAAAATAACAGTACAAAAAAGCTCACCGAAAATCCTGTTTGGAATCCTCAGTGAGCTTTTATGATGTTTTAACTTTAAAATCAGAATACGGGAACTACTTCACCGTTATATTCTTCGTTTATGAATGTTCTTACTTCGTCTGACTGAAGAGCGGCTACAAGTTTAGCGATGTTTTCGTTGTCTGCGTCTTCTGCTCTTACGGCTACGATATTAACATAGGGTGAATCGCCGGCTTCCATAGCTATAGCGTCTTCACTGGGTGAAAGACCGCCTTCAAGGGCATAGTTTGTATTGATAACTGAAATAGTTGTTTCGCTTAATGTTCTGGGGAGCTGTTCAGCTGCAAGTTCAACAAACTCAAGACCTAATTCGTTTTCAACTATATCGGCAGGTGTCTGTGTAAGAGAATCGTCTGCAAGAGTAATAAGACCTTCGCTCTGAAGAAGGAGAAGTGCTCTGCCTTCGTTTGTGGCGTCATTGGGAACTCCTACCTTGTCGCCTTCCTGAAGTTCGTCAAGTGAAGTGATGGAGTCTGAGTAAATTCCCATAGGTTCAATATGGATTCCGCCGGCTGAAACAAGGTCTGCGCCGCTTTCTTCGATGAATTCGTCAAGGTAGGGCTGATGCTGGAAGTAGTTTGCGTCAACCTCGCCCTCAACAAGAGCCTTGTTGATAAGTGTGTAGTCTGAGAATTCTACGATTTCAAGGTTAATTCCCTCTGCTGCAAGGTCGTCTACAACCTCGTTTAAAATTTCAGCGTGGGGAACGGCTGTTGCGCCGACTTTAAGAGTAACAGCTGCGTCTGTGTCTTCTGCATCTGCGTCTGCTGTTTCCTCTGCTGCTGTGTCGTCGGTTTCGTCAGTTGTTGTTGAGCTGCCGCAGGCTGAAAAAGCAAGGGCTGCTGTGAGAAGTAAAGCTACTAAACTTAAATTCTTTTTCATTGTGATTTCTCTCCTTTGAAATATATATTAAAATTTTGCAAAAATGAATTGCCTTAGTTATCTCTTATCGAAATGTTTCGAAAAGAAATTGCCTATACATTGAATTATCTGAACCATTACAATCATTATTATAACGCTGTAAATAAGTATGTCGGTTCTGGAGCGCTGATAGCCGTAACGTATGCAGACATCGCCCAAGCCGCCGCCGCCGATTGTTCCTGCCATAGCGGAATAGCCTATTATGTTTATGATTGTTATTGTTATACTTGAAATAATGGAGGGAGCCGCCTCGGGCAGCATTACCTTCGTTATTATTTCCGCCTCGTTTGCCCCCATGGAAACAGAGGCTTCTATAACTCCCCTGTCAAGCTCGTTTAACGATGTTTCAATCATTCTTGCCACAAAAGGTGTTGCGGCAACGGTTAAGGGGACGATTGATGCCGTTGAACCTATGCTCGTTCCCACAATGAATCTTGCCAAGGGGAAAACGGCAATCATAAGTATAACAAAGGGAATTGAACGGCCTATGTTTACAATCGTGCCTATAACACTGTTTACAGGGGTATTTTCAAGTATGTTGTCCTTTTGGGTTACATATAATATTATGCCCAAAATACTGCCTATTATTATTGAAAATAAACTCGAAAAGAAAACCATATAAAGGGTACTTCCTATTTCGGGGGTTACTATTTTGTTTATTTCAGCCCAGTATTCGGGGTTCTTCAGAGATTCGTTAATGAATTCAGTCATTTCAGCACCTCCACAATAACGCCGCTGTCTTTGAGATAGCCTACGGCAGCCTTAATATTTTCTTTTTTGCCGTCAATTCTCAAAACAAGGGTTCCCACAAGCATATTTTCCATACTTTGTATATTTCCCAGAAGAACAGCCGCCGTTACGTCATAATTTTTTATCATATTGCTTATATAAGGGTCGGTAGACTTGTCTCCTCTGAATATGGACTGTATAACAACCCCCGGCTCTTTAAGAGCTTTTTGGTATATATTGTTGTCAAGCTTCGGATCAATTGATTTAAAGAATTTCTTTGCCATTTCCGTTGAGGGGTTTATGTATATATCGGAAACATTTCCCGTTTCAACGATTTCTCCGCTGTCAAGAACGGCTACCCTGTCGCAGACCTGTTTTATAACTTCCATTTCGTGGGTAATTATAATAACGGTTACCTTCAGCTTGGCATTTATTTCTTTAATAAGCTGTAAAATCGAGGTTGTTGTTTCCGGGTCAAGGGCGGAGGTTGCCTCGTCGCACATTATTATGTCCGGCTCTGTGGCTATGGCTCGGGCTATGCCCACTCTCTGTTTTTGTCCGCCGGAAAGCTGAGCCGGATAGACGTCCTTCTTGTCGGAAAGCCCTACGATTTCCAGAAGTTCCGTCACTCTTTTTTCTATTTTGTCTCTGGGAGTTTTAATAAGTTTAAGAGGAAAGGCAATGTTGTCATAAACAGTGGAATTCATAAGCAGGTTAAAGTGCTGAAAAATCATACCTATGTTTTTGCGCTCTTTTCTCAGCTCTGCCTTGCTTATTTTGGTTATGTCCTTGCCGTTTATTAAAACTTCGCCCTTCTCGGGTACTTCAAGAAGATTTATACACCTTACAAGAGAGCTTTTTCCGGCGCCGGAAAGACCGATTATACCGAAAATTTCCCCCCTGTTAATTTCTATATTTGTATTTTTTAAAGCCTCAACCCTCGATTCTCCCTCACCGTAGGTTTTGTAAAGCCCTTTTATTTCAACTGTTTTTTCCGCAGCCATATTACACAACTCCTTGAAATTCATAATCCTTCGGGAACAGCCTGTTAATCGGCGTTTCTTCAAATATATAAAACAAAGTATACTACAT
>JAJQBF010000004.1 GCA_021203425.1 Clostridiales bacterium
CTATAATATAATTAAGATAAGGGAAGAAAAAAATAAAAAATCAAATCGAAAGGAGCACGACAATATGAAAAAAGCAATGAAAAATTTCTTCAAAACGCCTAAAAACGCAGTTATTGCCGTTATCTCCACAGCTGCTTTAATTACAATTTTGGGAACGGCAACCCTTCACGCAGCCTCTTCAGCGGCAAAAACATCTTCAATCGGCGAAGAAACCGCACAAAATTATGCATATGCCGATTCGGGAATAGACCCGTCAGATGTTCAGTATGTTAAAACGGAATTCGACTATGATGACGGTCAATACATTTACGAAGTTGACTTTACCGCAAACGGCAAAGAATATGAATATAAAATAAACGCTTATGACGGTATGGTTATCAGAAAATCAGTTGAGGTAGTTTATTCCGAAAGAACAATAAAAAATACGGCAGACATATTAACGCTTAATGAGGCAAAAGAAATTGCTTTAACAGATGCAGAACTTACAGCAGACGAAGTAACATTTGTCAAAACAGAACTTGACAAAGACAACGGAATCGCCGTATATGATATTGAATTTATAACCGCAGACGCAAAATATGAATATGAAATAAGCAGAGCTGAAGGTAAAATCTACGGCAAATCAAAAGACATATTCACCACAACAGCAGCCTCCCAAAACACAACCCAAACTCCTTCCGGAATAACCGCAGACACAGCAAACATAACATTGGAACAGGCAAAGGAAATTGCTGCTGCAGATGCCGGTGTATCCTCTTCAGACGCTGCATATACAACGGCAAAACAGGACAGGGAAGACGGAATTATCGTTTATGATATTGAATTCTATTACGGTTCAAATAAATACGAGTATGAAATAAGCGCTGCCGATGGAACAATCAGAGAAAAAAGCGTAAAAGAAAGAAAATCCGATTCCGGCACAAACAAAAACAACAAATACAGCTATTCCGAAACAACCGACACAGGCAGTTATATAAGCTTAGACGAGGCAAAGCAAATTGCTGCGGAAAAAGCAGGTTTCTCCGTTTCCGAAGTAGTTTTCAAAAAAGCAAAGCTTGACAAAGACGACGGAATCAAAGTATATGAAATAGAATTTTACAGCGGAAGAACCGAATATGAATGTACAATAAACGCATCAACCGGCGCCGTAATTGAATTTGAAATTGATGATTAATAATAAAACCGAAGTGATAAACAAAGGTCAGACTCTCCTTTCAAAGAGGGAGGGTCTTTCCTTTTTCATATTTCTTACCAATCCCAATCAGCAGGGGCTTTTCCGAAAAAACGGAAAAGCCCCTGTCAGTATCTTCAAAGAGAGTACATTAATAGTCGTATTCTGATTTTCTTAGCTTTTTAAGCTGTCTTAAGGTAACGTCTAAAAAGTCAACCTCTGCTTCATTTAGAGTATCTATAAGGTTTTTAACCGTAAGCTTTTTTATTTCGATGGGCGAGGCTGTATCCTTCTCGGCAAGCCCGTTTATATCTCTGTTTAAAAGAGAATCCATAGTGATTGAGAAAAAGTCAGCAATTTTACAAAGGTTTTTTATAGTTGTTCCCCCTCTGCCCTCTTTCTATAAGACCGAGAAAGCCGGGCGCAATACCGATAATTTCCGAAAGCTCTTCAATTGTTAAATTTCTGAGTTGTCTTTCATATCGTATATTCATACCGATAAGCCTGTTGTAATCCATTTTCTTTCCTCCGCCCTTTAATTTTACTGCATTTGTTTTAAATATTCTTTATATCCGAGTTTTTCAAGCCTCTCAACCTTATCTTCCACAACCCTGTCGAGTTCTTTCTGATAATTTTCCAATTTTTTTGTAAGCTCCGGGTCGGAAATTGCCAAAATTCTTGCAGCAAGAATACCGGCATTTTTAGCTGCGTTTATTGCCACTGTTGCAACGGGAATACCGCTTGGCATCTGCACAATCGAATAAAGAGAATCGACACCGCCCAGTGCCTTTGTCTGAATAGGAGCACCTATAACGGGAAGAGGCGTGAGTGCCGCTGTAACCCCTGCCACATGAGCCGCTCCTCCGGCTCCTGCAATAATAACCTTTATGCCCCTTGAAACAGCGGATTTTGCATATTCAAACATACGTTCCGGTGTTCTGTGGGCTGAAACGAGAGTAACCTCATAATCTATACCAAATTCTTCAAGAATTTTAGCGCAGTCTGCCATAATAGGCAAATCAGAATCACTGCCCATAAGAATAGATACTTTAGGCATGATATAACCTCCTTCAGCGGCTTTTTGCCGCATATATGATCTAAAATCATTATGGCAGAAGAAATCCGCTATTTCAAGTGGTAAATAAACATTTTTGTAATTACCGCTCGAAATAACAATACTATATGTAACTGTTAAACTCGAATTTTATCATAAAATAGATAATATCATGTCGTGGTCTGTTTGCCTCACTTTTTCGTTTTTCTTGACAATTACAGCGTTCTGTGTTACCATATATACAACTTTCAAACCCCAAATAATACAAACAACAAATAAAAAGAGGAATAAATATGACTGACGAAATAAAAAAAATCAAAGAGGAAATGGGTGATGAGCTTTTTATTTTGGCTCATCATTATCAGACAGACGAAATAGTTGCCCTTGCCGATGCAGTGGGAGACTCTCTTAAGCTGGCTCAAATTGCAAAGCTTAACAAAAAAGCAAAATATATTATTTTTTGCGGAGTTCATTTTATGGCTGAAACGGCGGATATTTTAACGGAAGACTACCAGCGTGTTCTTCTCCCTGCCACAGATGCCGGCTGCCCTATGGCCGATATGGCAGACAAAGCCTCGGCAGAAAAATGTATGGCAAAGCTGGCTGAAGAATTCGGAGAAAACAAGATTCTCCCCATTACATATGTAAATTCAAAAGCAGAGGTAAAAGCTTTCTGCGGAAATTACGGAGGAACCGTTGTAACCTCGGGCAATGCCGACAAAATACTTAAGTGGGGGCTTGGTCAGAACAAAATCATTCTTTTCCTTCCCGACCAAAATTTAGGCAGAAATACGGCTTACGATTTAGGTGTTAAGCTTGAAGAAATGGCTGTTTATGACCAAATAAGGGAAAAGCTCTACTATAACTGCAAAAAAGAAGATGTTAAAATTATTCTTTGGGGCGGTTATTGCCATGTTCACCACTTTATAATGGACGAAACCTTTGACGAGGCAAGAAAAAATAATCCCGATTATAAAATAATTCTCCATCCCGAGTGCCGTTATGACATAGCCGAAAGAGCCGACGGAAAAGGTTCAACAGAATATCTTATAAATCAGGTTAAAAATGCCCCTGCCGGAAGTAAGTTTATTGTAGGTACGGAAAAAAATCTTGTGGACAGACTTATTAAGGACAACCCTGACAAGAATATAAAAATTCTCGATTCAAAGAGTATCTGCCGAAATATGAACAAGGTTGCGGCAGAAAATCTTTTCGAAACCCTTGAAGACATAAAGAAGGGAGATTTTTCAAGACAGGTTGTTGTAGATAAAGAAACAGCAAAACAAGCTGTCAAGGCTCTTGACACAATGTTGGCTTTATCTTAAGGAGAAGAAAATGAAAAAAACAGGAGCCGTTATAGCAGCCGGCGGAATGGGCAAAAGAATGGGTGCCGGTTTTCCGAAACAGTTTATACTTTTGGACGACAAGCCTATTCTTCTTCATACAGCGAAAAGGTTTGAAAAATGTTCCGAAATCGACGAAATAATTGTTGTAACGGAAAAGGACAGTATAGCCCTTACAAAAGAAATTTTAAAGGGCATAAAAAAGCTTAAGGCGGTTGTTCCCGGAGGGGCTGAAAGACAAAATTCCGTTTTTAACGGTCTTAATGCCCTTTCCGAAGATATTGATTATGTTCTTATTCACGACGGAGTAAGACCCTTTATCGAAAACAGCAATATTTTGAAAATAATCGAAGAGGTTAAGGTTTATAAAGCCTGTGTTATGGGGGTAAAAACAAAAGATACAATCAAAATATGTACTCCCGAGGGAATTGTTGCCGATACTCCTAAATGTGACTTGCTGTGGAATGCCCAGACGCCTCAGGCCTTTGAGGTAAAGCTGATTAAAGAAGCTTATCGCCGGATTATAGAAAAAGGCATAAGCGTAACCGATGATTCAATGGCGGCTGAATATATGGGTATTAAGGTCAAAATGACAGAGGGGTCATATTCAAACATAAAAATAACCACCCCCGAAGACTTGCCGGGAGCGGTTATAAAAAGGGAGTGAGAAATTAACTGTGTAAATGGTTTTAACAACCAAGTTTTTGACA
>JAJQBF010000132.1 GCA_021203425.1 Clostridiales bacterium
TCCCATACTTAATTCCGTTTGTTCAAAATGTGGAATTTACTTTGGGAATTTACGTAACTTTATGCAGACTTAAGGTTTTAAATGGTTTATAATTTGTTTAAGAAAACGATTTCTTAAGGATTAGGAGGAAGTTTGAAAAATGGATAAAAAAAGAATACAGCTGTCGGACAGTTTCAGCTGCGGAAGACTTATAAGATTTGTTATGCCGCCTGTACTTATGATGATATGTACGTCTCTTTACGGAGTTGTTGACGGTGTATTTGTTTCGAACTTTGCCGGAAAGACACCCTTTGCCGATGTGAATCTTATTATGCCCGTATGTATGGGAATAGGAACTGTGGGAATGATGTTCGGAACGGGAGGGAGCGCTGTTGTTTCCTATACTTTGGGGGAAGGTAAGAAGGATAAGGCAAACAGCTATTTTTCGTTTCTTTTTTTATGAATTTTTGTGTATTTCGAAAAAAATGGTGTTAATTATTTGAAAGTTATGATATAATATATTAAATAGGTCTGATTAAACGAGGTTTAAAAGCGAAAAAATATATTAAATGAAAGGAAGATGTGAATGAAATTTATAAAGAAAATTACGGCACTGGTCACGGCTGTTGTTATTTCTCTTCAGGGCTTTTGTATGACAAGCCTTGCGGAGGAGGAAATGAGGGGAATATGGGTTTCGACGGTTGTAAACCTTGACTACCCAACTACACCGACCGCAAGCGCCGATTCTCTTAAGGCTCAGGCAGACGAGGTTATTGCCGGTTGTGCCGGAATGGGCATAAACAACATATTTTTACAGGTAAGACCAAGCTCAGACGCTTTTTACAGCTCGTCTGTTTACCCTTGGAGCAGCTACCTGACAGGTACTCAGGGAACAGCCCCGGAAGACGGTTTTGACCCTCTTGAATATTGGGTTTCCGCCTGTCACGCAAAAGGAATAAAGCTCCACGCATGGATTAACCCCTACAGAGTTACGGTAAGCAATGACGAGTCAGACACTGAATATAACAAGCTGGCGGATAATAACCCGGCAAAGCTCCACCCGGATTACATAATAAAATATTCCAATAATCAATATTATTTTGACCCCGGACTTCCCGAGGTAAGATCTCTTCTTGTTGAAGGGGCGCTTGAAATAGTAAACAATTATGATGTTGACGGAATACATATGGACGATTATTTTTATCCCGGAACAGGTTTCGGCGACAGCGAAACTTTTGCCAAATACGGCTCGGGCTTTACTTCCATAGAGGCATGGAGAAGAAATAATGTTGACCTTCTTATACAGGAGCTTGATACACAGCTTCACGAGGCAGACCCCGATATAGAATTCGGTGTTTCCCCTTCGGGAATTTGGGCAAATAAAACAACATCGTCGGAAGGTTCCGCCACAAGCGGAAACGAATCCTACACAAATCTCTTTGCCGACACGAGAAAGTGGGCGCAAAATGAATGGCTTGATTATATAGCGCCGCAGATTTACTGGAACATAGGCTATACAATAGCCGACTATGAAGTTTTAGTCAACTGGTGGGCAAATCAGCTTGAAAATTCTTCTACAAAATTATACATAGGAATGGCAACGCACCGGTCTTATGATGCAGCGTCAAGCAGTGTTTGGTATGGTACTGACGAAATTGCAAGACAACTTGCTATGAACAGAACAATTCCCAAAATAACAGGCGAAATACACTTCCGCTACGGTATGGTTAAGGGTAATTCACAAATGGCAAGTTTCCTTACATCATATTACGGAGGCACTTCCTCTAAGGTTTCCGACTCTCAGATAACCGAGGAAGAAACCGAGGCGGAAACGGAAGTTCAGACAGAGGCTGCCATTGAAGAGGTTACGGAGGCTGCTGCCGAAACACCGACAGAGACAGTAACGGAAGCTCCCGTAACAACAATTAAATTTACGGATATGACGCCTTATTACAGCTGGGCTGAAGAAGCTGTAAATACCCTTGTGGCACAGGGAGTTGTCAGCGGAGTGGGCAATAATCATTTTGCGCCTTACGATAATGTGAGACGGGCGGATTTCCTTCTTATGCTTGTAAAGGTTATGGATCTTGAGGCTGACTATACCGAAAACTTTTCTGACGTTCCTGCCGGTGAATATTATGCCGATGCTGCAGGGATAGGAAAGGCACTGGGAATTGTCAGCGGAACGGGCAATAATCTTTTCAGACCCGAAGACTATATTACAAGGCAGGATATGATGGTTATGGCGGAAAAAGCCGTTGCTCTTAAGGCAAACCTTGCAGAGGCAAGCTTAGATCTTGTTGAACAATATACTGATGCTTATTTAATGGAAGATTACGCTAAACAGAGTGCGGCGAATTTAATTCTTATTAATATAGTAAGCGGAAGTAAGGGCAGACTTAACCCCACATGGAATACAACCAGAGCGGAGGCTGCTGTTGTTATTTACAATACATATAAGCTGTTTGACGTTTAAGGAGAACAATAATAAAAATGATATATATTACAGCCGCTATGCAGACCGAGGCAAGACCCTTTATAGACGGGCTTGGGCTTAAAGCAGACAGAAGTTTTAACAAAATAAGAGTTTACGCAAACGAAAAAGTAATTCTTGTCATAACGGGAACAGGTGTTTTAAAGGCAGCTGCCTCTTTGGGTTTTCTTTTGGGGCGGCTTACCCCTAAGGCAGGAGATATATTTTTAAATATAGGGGTTTGCGGAGGAAACAAAAAGGGTATATTTATATGCAATAAGGTTTCCTGTCCCGATTTGGAAAGGGATTTTTACCCCGATATGGTTTACAGCTCCGACTTTGAAGAGGCGGAGCTTATAACTTACTTTAAGCCCCAAAGGCAAATTCCCAAAGGAACACTTGCAGATACGGAGGGGGCGGCTCTTGCACAGGGGGCAAAGGCATATTTTTCTTCTGACAGAATTTTCTTTATTAAAACAGTGTCTGATAACGGTGATTTTTCTTCGTTAACTTCGAAAGCCGTAACGGGGCTTGTTTCCGAACATTTTGAAGGTATTATGAATTTTTTAAACAGTATTCCCGAAGAGGAAGAAGCGCCTGAACTGACCTGTGAAGAGGTGAAAGAGACGGAAAAGTTTCACTTTACAGTTACTCAGAACATTATGCTGAAAAATCTTTTGATATATTACAGGCTTAAGGGAGGGAATCCTTTAAGCCTTTTGAAAAGCTTTAACGAAGTGAAAACAAAGGAAGAGGGGAGGGCTGTTCTTGAAAAAATCAGAAAATGTGTATTATAAGCCCTTTTCTCATATTTATGTTGAAGAACGGGTGTGGGAAAATAAAGCTGCTCTTTCGATACTCTCACGCTTTAAAAATTCGAAAGTAATAAAAATAAAAAATTATAAAGATGTTTTTAACCGCCCAAACCAAAGCTTTTCCGTTCAGAAAAAAGCTCCTTCTCTTATACTGGCCGAAAAAGAAGGGGAGTTTGTTTATAAAGGCGCCCCTTTCTGTCAGAGTTTCGGCTCGGAAGAATTTTATTATACTTCATTTGTGGTTAACTGTATATATGACTGCGAATATTGTTATTTAAGAGGAATGTATTCTTCGGGAAATGTAGTTGTATTTGTAAACTATGATGATTTTTTTGAGGACATAAAGAAAATTGCGGCAGGTAAAAATATTTTTCTTTGTGTTTCATATGATACGGATCTTTTGGGGCTTGAAGGGCTTTTGGGGCTTTGCCGAAGGTGGTATGAATTCGGGGCGGAAAACCCAAACGTAACAATCGAACTGAGAACGAAGTGTGGAAATATTGATTTTCTTAAGGGCTTAAAGCCTATCGATAATTTTATAACTGCCTATACCCTGTCTCCCGTTGAGGTTGTAAATATGTATGAACATAAAACATCTTCTCTTGAAAAAAGACTTGAGGCGGCAAAAGCAGTTATGGAAATGGGTTTTCCATTAAGACTTTCCTTTGACCCTTTGCTTAAGGTTTCCGGTTTCGAAGAGGTTTACGGCAGGCTTATTGACAGATGTTTTCAGGTTCTTGACGGAGAAAAGATCAGGGATATCGGTCTTGGGGGTTTCAGGATAAGCGCCGATTATATTAAGACTATGAAAAAAAGCTGTTCCAATTCAATAATTGCCAATTATCCATATGAAAATTCGAGGGGAGTTTGTTCATATGGAAGAGCAGACAGCGAACAAATGCTCGCTTTTATGACAGAGAGTATAAAAAAATACTGCGGTAAAGAAAAAATATATTTATGAAACACTTGATTTAACGC
>JAJQBF010000184.1 GCA_021203425.1 Clostridiales bacterium
TACAGGTAAATCCACGAAACTACAATAGGGAGGTCACTTCATATTATCTCGTAATAAAAAAGCTTATTTGTTTCCTTCATTATACAATATTTTCGGGCAAAATAACATACCTGTTTTTCTCCGAAACAATGATTTTTTCAAAATATTTTTCCTCAACAAAGCGGCTCAGGTTAACATATTTTTCCCCGCTTATAACAACCGTTTTATATTCTTCTCCGAAAATATCATAAAATTTATCATAAGGCATATAAGCATTTTCTTCTTTTACAATAAGGGTATAGGGCTGTTTTTCAAGCCGTCTGTTTTCACTTCTGAATTCATTTATATATTCCGCAAGGAGCTTAAGGGCATCATCACTGTTTGAGATTTTAAGCCTGTTTACATATCCCTCATATATATAGTTATTGACTTCAAAAACCAATATTCCTGCTATATCGGGGTAAACAGAAGGTAAATTTTTAATCCCTTCCGTAATATAATTTTCTTTTTCGTTTTTATAATAGCTGTGTTTTTTTCGCTGTAGTCTGTAATGCTGAATCTTGTTATTACAAGGGGATAATCATAGGTTCGGCTTAAATATTCAAATTTATCCCACATATGGGGAGAATTGTTTTCTCCGTTAAGCCCCAATATAACCGAAACCCCCATATAATCAATATCGGCTCCGTAAGGCAGCCATTCTCCCTCGCCATATACACAGTCGGAAGATATAGCCCAAACAATTTCAGTCTTCGGCGCATATTTTTTGAATATTTCCGCAGCCTTTTTGTAAAACTGTTTATATGAAATTTTATTATAGGAGGGTTCGGCATATATCGGATAAAGTTCAATATATGCTTTTGTGTCATAAAAGCCCAAATTTTCAGCCAGCTTTTTAATGCGGTTTGTATTAAATACATCTTTGTTTCCCTCAATAATCAAATAAGGTGATACACTGTCTCTCGAACACAGAATTATAAAGTCTTCGGGCAGTTCATCTGTATTTTTCATAAACCTTATATAAACGTCGGAACCAAGCCCCCTGAGCTCTTCAGGGTAAAAACCGGCAAAAACCTCTTTTTCCTCCCCCATATCAACATAAACACCGGCGGTGGTATAATTTTCTCTTTCAAACTCAAAAACATCTTCTTTATCTAATTCGGTATATGTCAAAGCCGTAAATATAAATACAGTGAAGATAAACAGCCAAAACTTCAAAGACACCGCCTCCTGTAATAATTTTTCCCCAAAAGCGGTAAAATAAACCGTAAATCTTTTACAGAAAATTTTAAATCATTTTACTTCTTTGTGGTAGATAACCGAAAAATTCAGCCGTATAATCTAAGTTATTAATAATACATACAGAAATAAAGAAAAGTGATTTTTCATTTTTCACACCGATTAGGAGGTAAAACTTATTATGAAGGATATTAAAAAAGAAAATGCTGGCTTTGGGCATAATTACGGCTGTGTTTGCCGGAACACTGTCCTACATGGGCTGTTCGGGCAGCAGCGAAACCGCCGATGCCTCGGGAGAAACGCAAAATTCCGAAACAGCTGCGGAGACAGCCTCATCAGACGAAACAGCGCCTAAATATATATTCTTATTTATAGGTGACGGTATGAGTTATCCCCAGATTCAGCTTACAAATTATTTTGTCAGCGCAAATGAATCTGCCCAAAAGGGAGAGACAGTAAGCGTTGAGGGAGAAGACACACCGGTTCTTCAAAGCGAAAACCACCTTACAATGATGGATTTTGAAACAGCCGGCTCAGCCCAGACCTATGACAGTACGTCATTTGCTCCAGATTCAGCCTCAACAGCCACTTCTATAGCAACCGGAAACAAAACATGGAGCGGCAGTATAAACGTAAGTCTTGACTTTTCGGAACAATATGAAACAATAGCCGAAAAGCTTAAGTCTCAAAAGAATTATAAAATAGGAATTATTTCAAGCGTAAACTTAAACCACGCCACACCGGCAGCCTTTTATGCACATCAGCAATCAAGAAACAGCTATTATGATATAGGTCTTGAGCTGATAGACAGCGGCTTTGACTATTTTGCCGGCGGCGGTCTTTTGAAACCTACGGGAGCAGACGAAGATCAGAAGGATCTTTACACACTTGCGGAAGAGGCAGGCTATAATGTTATAAAAACACAGGCTGAGGCAGAAACTCTTACAGCCGAAGACGGAAAGACAATTGTAATTGACGAACATCTTGCAGACAGCTCCGCTATGGCTTATGACATAGACAGAGCAGAAGGCGACTGGGGTCTTTCGGACTATGTTGAAAAAGGCATAGAAGTTTTGGATAACGATGATGCGGGTTTCTTTATGATGGTTGAAGGGGGAAAATTGACTGGGCTTGTCACGCAAACGATGCGGCAACGGTTATACAGGATACATTAGCTTTGGACGAGGCTGTGGCAAAGGCTGTTGACTTCTATAATGAACACCCTGACGAAACACTTATTCTCGTAACCGGCGACCACGAAACAGGCGGTCTTACAATAGGTTTTGCCGGAACAGACTACGACACCTTCCTTACAAATTTCAACAACCAAAAGGTTTCATTTACCTATTTTGACGACAACTACGTTGAAGGCTATAAGGAAAACAAAACAGATTTTGACACAGTAATGACTGACGTAACAGAGCTTTTCGGTCTTGTTCCTCCCGAGGGTGAAACTTCTTCAACCTCACAAAAGGACAGCGCCGACCTCCACCCCGAATCGGATAATGACGGAACACTTGTAATGACAGACTATGAATACGGTAAATTAAAGGCAGCTTACGAAGTAACCCTTGCAAGAACCGGCGACGAAGAAGAATTCGAACAGCAGGAATATGAGCTTTACGGCAGCTATGAGCCTTTAACCGTAACAATAACCCATATTCTAAATAATAAAAGCGGTGTAAGTTTCAGCTCTTATGCACATACCGGCTTACCTGTAGAGGTTTTGGTAAAAGGCGAAGACGCAGGCAGCTTTGAAGGCTTTTATGACAACACAGATATTTACAAAAAATTAGCACAGCTTACGGGGGTAATTTAAAATATGTCAAAAAGGATTTTCAGAAAGAATTCTCCCTTTTTGCTTGCTCTTATAGGCTTAATTATTACGGGCGTCCTCTGCTTAATCCCCACGGGCTATGAGGACGCCCGAATTTACAGAGATGCTGAAAGGGTCAGGGCAGAGGTTATATCCGTTGACAATTCCGCCGTAAGGAGCTCGGGGCTTATAAAATCGGGAGAACAAAACTGTGTAATTCTTGTTAAAAAGGAATTTTCAAGGGCAGAGAAATCGAAGCCGTAAATTTTTTAAGCGGTTCTCTCGAACAGGATAAAATATTCGAAGAAGGTGACAGCTGTCTTGTTACTATTTCTCACGAGGGTGAGGATATAAATTCCGCTGCTTTGTCTGACCATTACAGACTTGATAAAGAGGCGGTTCTTTTAATTTTGTTTTTCACTCTTCTTATTGTTTTTGCCGGAAAAAGAGGTCTTTTGGCAATTTTCTCCTTTGTAATAACAATACTGACACTCTGGAAGATACTCGTTCCGGCATATTTAAACGGAGTAAACCCTGTATGGCTGGGTATGGGAATAACCCTGCTTTTAACTTGTATAATTATATTTTTTGTATACGGTTTCGATATAAAAACAGTCTGCGGAGTTTTAGGCTCATTTTTAGGTATATTTACAACCTGTATAATGGGTATTATATTTACGGATTTATTTAAAATTCACGGCGCCGTTATGTTAAATTCGGAAACACTTCTTTACAGCGGATATCAAAATTTAAACCTGACATCTATTTTTATGAGCAGTATTTTTATAGGCGCCTCGGGGCAATGATGGACTTAGCCGTAGATATAACCTCGGCGGTAAACGAGGTTGTTGAGAAAAAGCCGGAAATAAGCCGGAGAGAGGCGGCACGCTCGGGAATGAATGTAGGCAGAGCAGCAATGGGAACAATGACAACAACCCTGCTTTTGGCTTACTCGGGAAGTTATATAGCTTTGCTTATGGTTTTTATGGCTCAGGGAACGCCGATAGACCATATTTTGAACTATAAACACGTTTCGGCGGAAATTTTAGACACAATAGTGGGCAGTTTCGGGCTTGTAACAGTAGCGCCCTTTACCGCCGCCGTATCGGGTTTTCTTTTGACATCGAGAAAAAAAAGAAAAATTTCATTTTCGTTAATTCTTTAATATTTGGAATTATATTTAAAAAAATTCGGGTAATAATA
>JAJQBF010000190.1:0-10115 GCA_021203425.1 Clostridiales bacterium
TCGCTGTATATTTTGTATTTTTCCTTAAACGGAATAGTAAAATTATAGCTTTCAACGGCTTTTCCGTATACTTTTCCCTCTGCAGCCGTCATATATGAGCCTAAAACCTCCTGTTCAGCTTTAAGAAAAACCTCACCGCTTATTAATAAGTCTCCTGCGGCAACTGACATACCTTCTTTAACAACAGGTGTTCCCGAAGAAACGGTTATATCTGTTATAACGGCATTTTCACAGGCAGTTATATTTCCCAAAGCCATATAGTTTTTTTCCTCCGGCAGGGGAAGAGTTTCCGAAACAGTGATAAGCGCTCTTGTTCCCGAAACGGTTATTGATGCAAAGGAAATGTCCTGAAAATTGTTTTTTATTTCTCTTTCAATTCGGTTTGTGTCAAGCTCAGATTTTTTTGTTCCGTAATCAAGATTGTTCCTGCTGCAGAATTCTAAGATTTCTCCTGTGTTTATTCTGTAATTTCCTTTTACTTCTATAAGCCATATTCGGCGTGTTGACATAAGAAGAAAAAGGCTGAAAAACACAGCCCCTGCCGTAAAAAAAATATCTTTTTTCAGATTTTTCAAAAATTCCGGAAACCCTTTCGCAGAAACAATTTCAACCCGACAGCCCGTCTTTACCCCCAGTTCCTTTGCCTTTTCTTTATTCTTACTGCCTATATAAAAGCCTATGTATTCTCCCTCACAGGTTATATCCCATATGTATATACCTTCTCTGGCCAAAAGATTTAAAAAACGAAAGGCAAGTATACCCCTGACTTTCAGCCGCATATACCCGGTTATAAAAAAATATATATTAAGAAACATCACAACCCCTCACTTAAGCTGATTTGGTATATTCTTCCCCTTACTTTCACAATATCCCTTTTTATATATTCAAGCTTAAGATTTTCGCCCCCGATATTACAGCAGCCCTTTTTTACCGCAACAACAACTCTGTTCTCCGAAAAGCTTAATATACGCTTGAAATTTTCCACAATAATTTCTCCGTTTCCGCAAACAGTCATAAGGGGAGTATCATCAAGTGCCTCCCGGGGCATCTCAAGCCCGTCTGAAATTTTCCGCCCTAACATATTCTCCCCCGTATAAACCTCTTGTAAAATATATTCCGAAATATCTTTTTATATGCTTATACTGCCAAACAAACCGCTGAAAAAATGTGTCTGAATATAAGAATAATAATTATTTTTACACATTTTTTGGAATATAAAATAAAATGATAAAAAAAATTGAAAAATAAAAAAAGGAAATTTGGTCAATATGCAGAAAATATATTTATAATGGATTTTTAAAAAGTAGTTGTATTTTCCATAAAAATAATATATAATGTTTTTATAAAGTGCATTATGAACAAATATTTAAATTAGAAAAGGTGGTTTTTAAAGATGAATGTTTATTCTTTAAAGGACGTAAGAAATGTAGCTGTCCTCGGTCACAGCGGCTGCGGAAAAACAACTGTATGTGAGGCTGTGCTTTACTTAAACGGCGTTACAAAGCGTTTCGGTAAGGTTGAAAGCGGAAATACAGTCAGCGACTATGATGCAGAAGAAATCAGACGTAAGGTTTCAATCAATACCTCGGTTATTCCCGTCGAAGTAGACGGAAAGAAGATCAATTTCCTTGACACTCCCGGTTTTTTTGACTTCGTAGGCGAGGTTAAAGAGGCTTTGGCAGTTGCCGATGTTGCTTTAATAGTAGTAAGCGCAAAGAGCGGCGTTGAAGTAGGTACGGAGAAAGCTTGGGAACTTGCCGAAGAGGCCGGAGTTCCCCGTATGATTTTAGTAAACGGTATGGACGACGAAAATGCCGACTATCACAGAGTAGTTGATGAACTTAAAGAGAAATTCGGAAAGAGTATAGCTCCTATTCATTATCCTTATACAGAAAACGGCAAGTTTGCAGGTTTCATTAACGTTGTTAAAAGAGCAGGCAGAAAATTCTCCGCTGACGGAAAAGTTCAAGACTGCGATGTTCCGGCAGATTTAGAAGATGAAGTAGAAGAAGCACGTCTTGCAGTTTGCGAAGCCGTAGCCGAAACAGACGACGATCTTATGGAAAAATTCTTTGAAGAAGAAGAATTTACAGAAGACGAAATCTACGGCGGAATTAAGACAGGTATTCTTAACGGAAGTGTTACTCCTGTTCTCTGTTCATCGGCAGTAAAGGAAATAGGTATTTACGTTCTTTTGAGACAGATTCTTAAATACATACCTTCGACAAATGAATTAAAGCCCACAATCCCCGTTGTTGACACTGACGGAGAAGACGCAGGCGAAGTTGAAGTTAAGGAAGACACTCTTTTCTCAGCTTTCGTTTTCAAGACAATTGCCGACCCCTATATCGGTCGTCTGAGTATTTTTAAGGTTAGAACAGGTGTCCTTAAAAAGGATATGACAATAAGAAACATAAACAAGGGTGACAATGAAAAAGCCGGTCACATTTATGTAATCAGAGGTAAGGAACAGATTGAAGTAAACGAAGTCAGAGCCGGCGACATAGCTGCTCTTGCAAAGCTTTCAAATACATCAACCTGCGACACCCTTGCAGACCCCAAATTCGGAAAGGCTTATAAGCCCATCGACTTCCCCAAGCCTTATCAGAAAAAATCAGTAAGTCCTCTTGCAAAAGGCGACGAAGACAAAATGGCATCAGCTATTTCAAAGATGCTTGAAGAAGACAAGACTCTCCTTTTCGTAGTTGATAAAGAAACAAAAGAATCCGTTATCTCCGGTATCGGCGATACTCATCTTGACGTATTTGTTAAGAAACTCAAAGCTAAATATAAGTTAGACGTTGTTCTCGGCAAACCCAAGATTGCATATAAAGAAAAAATCCGTGCAAGCGTTACACACAGACATAAATATAAGAAACAGTCCGGCGGTTCCGGTCAGTACGGCGATGTTCAGATTGATTTTTCACCCAACTTTGACGATCCCGAAAAGCCTTACGAATTCGAAGAGAAAATCTTCGGCGGTTCCGTTCCCAAACAGTACTTCCCCGCTGTTGAAAAGGGTATTCAGGAAAGCGTTAAGAAGGGTCCTCTTGCAGGTTATCCCGTTGTAGGTATTAAGGCTGTTCTTACAGACGGTTCCTACCACGCTGTAGACTCAAACGAAAATGCCTTCAGAACGGCTACTATGATGTGTTTCAAAGAGGCTTTCATTAAAGCTAAGCCCACAATTCTTGAACCCATTATGGACGTTGTTGTAACTGTTCCCAAAGACTATACAGGCGACATTATGGGCGATATGAACAAGAGAAGAGGTCGTGTAAACGGTATGGAAAGCGGTCACAACGGCAAGCAGAAGATTCTTGCTCAGGCTCCTCTTTCGGAAATGTCCTCATACGCAACAGACCTTCGTTCAATGACACAGGGCAGGGGAGATTTCACAATGGAACTTGCCGGTTATGAAGAGGCTCCGCAGGACGTTTGCAACAAAGTTATAGCAGCTGCAAAGGCTTGATAAAATAAAAAATAAAAAAATAAAAAACAAAAATACAAAACAAAAACGGTTAAACCGCTTAAGGCTTAACCGCTTTTGTTTGCGTAAAAATTTAATTATTTATGGTAATTGTTTTTGTATCTCCGTTCCAGACAACATCAGCGTCTAAGTTTTCCGAAACAAATCTCAGCGGAACCATCGTATAGCCTCCGTTAATAACAGCCGGACTTTGCATTGTAACAAGTTCACCGTTTATGTAAGCAGACGTGCTTGCAACAGTTAAAATTATTGTTTTGCTGCCCTTAACCGCCGTAATTGATTTTGTTTCCGAATTAAAGCTCACCTCGGCTCCCAAAGCCTCAAATATAGCCCTCATAGGCACCATTGTAACACCATTGTCAATGTAAGGCTCAACATCGAAAGCCATTTCATCACCGTTTAACAAAACAGTTATGCCACTTTTCTGCTCTGCGGTTTCGTCCGAAAATTCCGAAATGGGCTTAAAGTCAATATCGGCAATTTGACTCGCTTTTTCTTCAAGAAGGCTGTTTGCGTAACTCGTAGCGACTTCTTCTCCGTTATGTTTCCATTCATTACGAAATTCTTCATATGGCATATCTTCCGACAAACCTATTGTAATAACATCATTTGCCGTCAATTCAAAATTACTGAAGGTATATGTAGTAAAATTATGAGAATACATTCCGCCGAATTCTCCTACAAATATTTCATCTGTATTTAAAAGATAAAATCTGCCCCTGTCGCCGTATGAATCGAAGTAATATAAAATATTTCCGTCTTTATAGGTGTACATTCCCAAAAGCCCTTTACTGTCCCAGCTGTCGTTTTTTGAGTATTTAAAGCCTATAAACAGTTCGGGAATTCCGTTATTATCAATATCTTTTAAATAATAATGCAGATTGTCAAAGTCTTTATAGAAAGCATAAAAATTTGTTCCGGGGTATCTTTCCGGCAAATAGGCAGACTCAGTGCCGCTGTTAAGCTCTTTAAATGCACTTTCATAATTCGATATTACCTTCGAATAGCCTTCAGTATAAGATGAAACCGTAAATATCGCCTTATAGCTGTCGGCATAAACTGCGCAAGGCAGAAGAACAGCAATAACAGCCATCAAAAAAATTAAAAAAATTGTCTTTTTCATATTTTTCCTCCTCATTTGTATAATTTATTTTTCATAAAGTAAGCCGCTTTCCCGTTTGAATAAGCAAAAAACGACTTTCTTCTTCAATAATTATATCATAAACCACTTTTTTCGTCAAACAGTATTTAAACGTCACCAAACCGCAAAAAAACCCGAGACGGCACTCTCGGGGTTTTTTGCGGTATTAAGTTTGCTTGATATTATTATATATTTGACTTTTCGTCACAACTATTATAACACATCAAAATCCGATTTACAAGTACCAACAGCAATTTTTTTAAAACTTTCGCAAAAGTTCATCACAATAATCCGGTAACTAACCTACGGTCTAAGCCGCCGTGCAAAAAAGGTCTTGCGGTTATAATTACATTACATACAAAACCGCAAAAAAAAGCTCGGAGATAACGGCTCCGGGCTTTTTAATGTGGTTCGCTTGGCTGAGATATATTTGACTTTTCGTCACAACTATCATAACACATCAAAATTCATTTTACAAGTACCCAAAACAAATTTTTTTCAAAAATTTTATTGTACCAGCCGACAGCCCACGGTAACTCTGGCGGATCCGCTCTGATTACAGGTAAACAGCGTCAAATCATATCCGGTCGACTTCATTTCCTCAACGGCATAGCTGTCCAAAGCGCCGATACTGTCCGTTACATAGTTAAACACATTACCGGCAACATCAGTAAAAACGACAGAACTGCCTTTTTCGAGGTTTTTAAGCCCTGCGAAATGTCTGCTGTAGTTATGTGCGGCAATAACGCAGTCGTGGCTGTAGATTGATCCGCTGTAGCGGCAGGGCGCCGACTTAAGGTTTTCATAGCTCCAGTCCTTACAAACTGGAAGGGCAATATCCAAAGAGGGGATTTCAATTACCCCTATAATACTCAAGCCGTCGACCTCTTTTGTAGGCATACTCATATTGGGATATTTTTCAAAAAGCTCTTTATTATCGGAAATTCCGTTCACTTCCGTATCTTCCAAAAGAGTCAGTATCTCCGCCGATTTTTTTCCGCACGCTTTCCGTCATAAATATTATAGCCTGTCAGCGCCAGCGCCGCCAAAACCAGTGCAAGCCCAACCGCCATAAGCAGCGTGCCTTTTTTTAATTTACTCATCTTCATTCCTCTTAAATCTGACATAACCGATTATAAAGAGAACAATTCCGCAGATAACAAGCACAGGCACAGGAGTCCACAGCTGACCTGTTTGGGGCAGCTTTTCACCGCTGCTGCTTTTTCTTGAAAGGGAAGACGAACCTGACGATGAACCGGGGGTAGGGCTTACCTCGGGGCCTGCCGGAAGAATATCTTCATCAATATCATACGGATCCGATTCGCCGGGGTTTTCCGATTCTTCTTCGCTTTCGGCCTCGCTTTCACTGTCTTTATCTGTGTTCGTATTGTCTTCGTTATCGATGTCAATGTCTTTTTCTGTTGTAACCTCTGAGTCTTCGTCCTGCGCCGTTGTTGTTTCTTCGCCGCCTATTATAACGGAGTCTCCGCCGCCGTGACCGCCGCCGGAAGATGCCTTCTTTGTGGTTGTTTTGGTGTCCTCTGCTGCTGTTTCTGTCTCGACCTCTGTGGTTGACTCAACAGTGGTTTCCTCTGAGCTTTCGGGATATGTGTATGTGTTTGTAACTACAAGAGAAGTTCTGCTTAAGGATTCAATTGTGGTAGAATATCCTTCGGGAAGATCAGACTGAACAACCGTCCAGGTGTGACCGACTTCCACGTCGGAAAAGCCGTATTCCCAGTTTGCGTTTGCCAAATCCGCCTGAGTAATGGTGTTTGCGGCAGAATCCGCATCTTTAAGCACATACTGCCAGTTATTGTCTTCGTCAAGAAGAATTGTCGAATAATATTCACCGTCCATATAGAATGTATACTCTGCCGAATCGGGACGAATTTCATCTGTGTCATTCACCCAAACAACAACGAGAGTTACGTCTTCGGTGGCCTCTGTTCCGCCGCCTCCGCTGCTGTCGTCTGTCATAGTATACTTAGGGCTTACGCCTACGTTGTTTGTCCACTCAAGTTCGTCTGTCAAATTGGGCAGACAAACCAAAAATGACTGTGAGGTGTAAATATAACCCCCTGTGGTTACCGTTGTGGGGCTGACAAGGTAAAGACCTCTTTCAAGCCCTGTAAACTGCGCTGTTCCGCCGCTGACTGTCGCCGTTCCCAGTGGGGCAGCGCTGTCCGTTACAGCATAGTTATAAAGTGTGCTTGCTGCGGCGCCCCATTCGCTCGCCGTCGAACAGTTAAGGCTTACGCTGTCGGCATAGCCTGCGAAACTGCCGCTCAAATAAAATGTATTGCTTTCGGTAAACTCTCCGGCTTTATATATGCTGAACTCAGCACCCTCAACATTATAGTTGATTGTAAGTGTGTTTTCTTCCTCCGCAAGGGCAGAAACAGCTCCGAAACTCATCAAAAGGGCTGCGGCTATTACGGCTTTAATCTTGTTTTTCATCTTCATTTTCGTCCCTGCCTTTCTTCTCAGCTTTATTTTTGGGTTTGCGTGTTGTAATTAATAAAATTATTGCAAGAACTGCCAAAATAGGTATTGCCACCAAGGGCGCTATGTAGACAGCCTCATATTTCGTAGCATCTCCGGGGATTGTCTCCTTGTCGAAGAGATAATTGCTCACTCTGTGACCCCTTATAAGAAGTCTGGGTGTGTTTACGGCGTAGGGTGTACAGGTTATAAACGTACAGTAATCACTGCCGTCTTCGATTTCAAGAAGACTTGTGTCTTCCGGCTCCACAATGGAAATTTTGTCAACCTCATATGTGAAATTTTCCGTAAGAACGGTTATCTGAAACAAGTCCCCTACGTTTACCCTGTCAAGGTCGGTAAAGAGCTTTGCCGCCGGAAGTCCTCTGTGACCGGATATGGCGCTGTGAGTGCTTTCGCCGCCTACGGGAAAAGATGTGTTTTCAATGTGACCTGCGGCTTTCGTCAGATATTTGTCTTCTGTTGTGTGGTAAATCGGCAGGGATATGTTTGCAACGGGAATATTCACATAGCCCATTATGCCTGTGCCCGTTATGTCAAGAATACTCATATACCTTTCCATATCGCTGTCACTCAAAACCCACCTGTCAACAAGCGTGTTCAGATATTTGTTCCATTCTCTGGCCTCGTCTATAACCGCCTGCTTTTCTTCCTCCGACAGTTTCATAGCCTCTTCGTCATAAACCGCTATAGCCATCGACTGCCGAAAACTGTTATAATAGTCGCTGGCGGAAGGGTAGATAAGCAAAAAAGCCCCCACAATCAATATTCCGAAAAGCAGCAGCGTCGACCAGTGTCGCTTTATAAATCCTTTTTCTTTTTTTCTTCCATTTACGTTTGTCCTTTTTTCATATATTATCAGTCTCCCCTTCAGGGGAGATGCCGAACAAAGTGAGGCGGAGAGGTCAGCCTCCCCTCATAGGGGAGGTGCCGAACGAAGTGAGGCGGAGAGGTTCTACCTAAGGTGTTGTCGGGGGAGGGCGATTTATGGGGGCGTCCTGCTCCCGACGACATCTTAGAGGGGGATTTTAATAAATTTCCTCTCCCGATAAGGGATAGCCCCGAAAGGGAGAGGAATTATTCACGCACTATTTATTTGTGTGTTTTAGTCATTTGAAAGAACATTTTCCACTCGATTAAACTGTTCTTACTCTTCTTGAACCATATTCATTCGCCGTTTAACAATCAGTAGGACTGCTGCACCTGCAACAAGAATTCCGCCCAGTGTATAGAATATCTTTGTACCCATACCACCGGTTTCAGGTAGGTTAGAACCGGCTTTATTGACAACATTAAATGTAAAGGTGCCGCTGGTAAAGGAAGTTGTAGATTGAATTACAGTTCCGGCTGAGTCTGTAACTGTGATAGTTGCCGAACCATCGCTGCCTGCTGCGCCGACTATGATGTAGTAATAACCATCGTTATTTGCACCAATTTTGCTGTAGCCGTTAGGAACATCTGTTTCTTCAAGTCTGTATGTACCTGCACTGAGACCTGAGAATGTAAACTTTGCATCAGGGATATAAACAATTTCGGTTTGTCCTTGTGATACCTCTGTTGTAGCCTCTACTGAACTTTCTTCTACAGGTATTGTTACATCTGCTACGGTTGATTCTTGTGTGTCATATTCTCTGAGTTCGAAATGTGCGCCCGAAAGAGGATATGAATTGCTGTCAACCTTTAAAATATTAACTTCATATTCGTAAAGAGTTACTACCTCATTAGGTGTTTCTGTAGTTGCCTCAGGTTTCGGGGCCATACTGATATGCAATCTTAGCTGCGTTGTCTACTGCGGTATAACCTGTTACAGTATCACTTGCTACAGCAGTATATACAAATACGATCTTACCGCTGTTGTATACTGATGTACAATATGTCGCAGGAAGTGTTCCGCTTAATTTTACTGTTCCGGCTGTTGAACTATCTACCTTAACATTTTCATTGTTATAAGAACCACTATCTGCATAAGTTAAAGTATAAGCACTTTGAGAACTGGTACTTGTATAAAGCTCAATACTTGTAATTGAACCAAATGTCATGTTTGTAAGAGTATCGGTAACGGTAAAGGAATAACCGTCTGTATATGCGTAAAGGTTAGAAGGAAGGGTTACAGTAACGGTGAAAGAAACTGTATCACCGGGAGAAACGCTGTAATCTGAAGTATCTGATAAATCCTTGTCAATGGAAGTAGAATTAAGTTTAGATGCAACAGTTATTGTACCGCCGACAACCTCAAGAACAAAACCTGTTGATGAAGAGTTAGAAGTCTTTATGTAGTAATAACCGTCTTCCATTCCGCTGAATATAGCAGTTGTACCTGTAGAAGTTATTTGTGCATAATTTGAACCAAGAACACCGTTTGTCTTTATTACATTAACAAGAAGTTCAGCATCAGCACTCTCTGTGGTAATATAACCTAATGCAGTTGCTACATCATCAGCTGTAGATGAAGTTGAATCTAAATTGTTAATATAAGAATAATAATCAGCTGTAGTATCTGTAAATGTACTCTTTAAAGTAGTAATAAAAGTAGATAAACTGTTTAAAGATGAACCACTTGCAATATTAGTAAGCTTTTGGGTAGTGCTGTTATATGAACCGGAGAAAATCTGGTAAGCAGTCAAAACATCGCCGGAAGATACGCCACTGATGGTTACATTATTCGAACCATTGCCATATGCGCCAAAAGACTCTAAGGTGGTCACAGACACGGACATAACCACCAAAGCTAAAGCCAAAACAAGGCTCAGGGCTTTTGTTATTTTCTTCATATTTCATTCTCCTTTCTTTTCGCCCCGGGCGAGTGGAATTTGGCTTTTGGAGCCTGCTCGGGCTTGGTTTTGAAATATTCGTTTGCTGTACATTCCCCGACCCGGGGTTAAACCAAATGTACGGTTGGTTGGGTTGGTTGGGTGCCGGTAGGTGGTCGGTTCGCCGGTTTTGTGTCGGTGCCGGTGGAGCACCTCTCAGTCACCGTTT
>JAJQBF010000190.1:10215-18493 GCA_021203425.1 Clostridiales bacterium
CATCGGTGCCAGCTCCCCTCTAGGGGAGCCTTTAGAATGTCGATGGTGGGGTGGGTGTGTTTATATCAGCGGAGGGGGCGTTTCTTCAGAGGGAGGAGAAGGGCGCCGACCGATAAGAAGGCAAGACCCCAATATCTGAATGAATTAACACCGTTTCCGCCTGCCTCGGGCAGTGCGTAACCCGAGTTTAAACCTAAGTTATAGCTGCCTTCAACGAGTTTAAGGGTGTTGAAGTCGGTTCCGAGTGTTACGTAAGACTGATTATCGTCAGCCTGAATTGCATATGTATAACCGCTCAATGCATCTTGAGCATAGCTGTCAGTCAGTGAACTTATTGCAACAGCGTCGCTGTCGGTAGCCGAAGTGATGCCGGAGTCAACGTGCCACGTTGTAAGCTCATAACCGCTGAGATTTACACTGTCGCTTGCGAAACCTACGACATAAGAGCCGTCGGGCAAGTCGATAAAGCTGTAAGTACCGTCAGAGCCGGTTGTTACACCGTCTACATAACGGGTTCCGGTTAGGTTGGTTGTGACTTGCTCATATCCCGAGCCGGTAGACTTATAAACGTAAGCCGTAACACCTGAAAGGGCTGCATCGTTGTTATTGTAAATACCGTCTTTGTCATAATCTATGAAGACAGTACCCGATATGGATCTTGTGATAACACCGTAGCTTGCGTTTGAAGTTGTGGAGTAGCTTGTCGCCTGACCCATAGTACCGGACTTAATGAAGGCTTTGTTTACAAACATATCTCCGCCGGTGGGGGTAACCTTCGAGCCGTTCTTTGTCTAGTCGGCTGCAAAGGTAAGCTCAAGAACAACTGTTCCGTTTGCCTTAACCGCAACTGCCTCGTCATCGCCTGTGGTATAATATCCGTATGTAGTATTACCGTCGGCATAGCTTGAGTCATAGCCGATAATTGCATATACGGCAGACAGGTCGCCGAGGATTGTGCTTACTGATGTTGCGTTTGTACCCGAGATGTAGTCATAATCGGAAAGGGTTATAGTGCCGCTTGCTGCTGTGCCTAAAGTATAAGTACCGCCTGCATTTGACGAATCATAATCGATCTTGCCGATTTTACCTCTGCTGAATGTACTGACAGTTCCCGGGGCTGTGCCGCCGGTCAACGGATTAGGTATACCGAAGAGGGTGCCCATTGTGGAGGCAAGAGTTGTACTTGTGTAGTTACTCAAAATATCCGAGATATATCCGTAACCTGTGGTGTCGGTTGTTATGCCCGAATAGGACGCCGCCGTTGTTCCGAAGAGGATAACAGGGGGCGAATATGTTCCGCCGCTTGAATCCGTCGAGGTAACAGATGCGCTTAAAAGGGTAAGTCTGTCGCCTGCATCACAGCCTGCTATAGATGTACTGTTATAGCCGTTAAGGGGGAATACATCGTAAAGGTTAAGACAGGTTATGTTAGAGCTGTCAGAATTCGTATAAGAAATTCTGTAGACGATATTACCGCTGTTGTTCATTTCAAGCACCGCAGTACTTACGGAATCACCATCAGAGTCTACAGCGTATTTGTTGTAAGCCGAGGCCGAAAGGCTTGTGATAGCCGCTACAGTTACTGCCTCGTTTGCAAGTGAAGTAGTGTAAGAGCTGTTATAGAATCTCAAATCGTATTCACCTGCGATTGTAGCTGTAATATTTTCAGTACTGCCGTTTGAGGCGCTGTCGGTAATTCTGGTTTTAAAGGTTATATCCGGAAGAACCGTTCCTATAGGAGCGTTTTGGATACAGATTATAACCGTCTTTTCGCCGGTAACAACGGCTGAAAGCTTAATAACCGAGCCTGAACTGAGTGTATAATCCGTATAGGTTAAGCTCGAGGCATCAGATGATGCAGTGAAAGATGTATCATATGTGGTATTTATTGTTACCGTACCTGCCGTAAGACTGCTTACAAGACCGCCTGCCTTAGTCAAAAGGCTTAAGTTGTCGCCCTCAATTTCGACTGTTATCTTAAGGTCGGTTGTGCCTGCTGAACTTCTGTTCTTGCTTGTGTAAGCGTTGCTGGTTTGTATATCGGTTAAGACAAATTCGGGCTTTTCACCGCTTGACTTGTTCCAGGTGTCTTTGGTAGTGTAGATGTCCAAACCTGCATCGTAGCCGGTAACAAGTACGTTCATACCGTATTTGTAAGGTGTACTTGTTGAATTGTAGCTTGAACGGTAGCTGTGGTAGTAGGAAGAACTCGTACTTGGAGTAGTAGAGTCAATTATACCTGCATACTCGTCTAAGTAGCTGCTTACATATTTTGTCTTGAAATAACCGTAACCATCACTATTACTTGTTATCTTTGTTGCGTTGCTTGTGTTTTCATCTGCACAGTAGTATGTACAGGTGTATTCAACACCTCCAACGGTTATATATCTGGTTCTTAAATCGGCGCCTTCATCTGTTCCCGATACATTTACCCAAGCATCTGTGTCAGATGGTGTAGTTGTAAGCTGGCTTTCATAGCTGTTGCCGCTTGCGTTGCCGAAATATCCTTCTCCGCTGTCAGACAAACACTGGTAACGCGATATTCCGTACATTGGCTGAGCCGCCTGCGGTAAGTCGGGATCCATCGTCCAAGATCTGAGCTGGTTTACGGAACAGTAAACATTGTTCAGAGTACTGTCGCCGTCCATATCTTCGGTTAGAACCGTAACGGGTATTCTCATACCTACGTATGTACCTGGCTTAATATAAGCGCCTCTTATTTCCATAAGAACACCCACACAGGTATGTCCGTCGCCTTCCAATTCACTCAATTCGGAATAGAACAGTAATTCATCAGTGTCTTCCGTTACACCCTTCATAGCGGTTAAGTGACCGCTTGTGTTGGAGTCGAAACCGTCACTATAAGAGGTATCGGCAACATAGAGGAAGGTTATGGTTCCTTTCTCTCCGAAAAGCTCTTCTGTTTCCTCATACACCGCTTTTTTAGCTGCATAGCCTGCCTCAACAGTACCCGAGATTTCGAAGGCCGAACTGTCGAAAATCTGCAATAGGTCTATAGCCGTAAGAGCATAGTCATTGTTTTGCGGATTAGGCATTGCCGCACCCCAAATATCGATTTCGGAGCCGGCAACGACAGCGGCATCGTGGTCATTCTTACTGCTGCCCCACGTGGTGCCCAGGAACTGTTCACCGTAGGAATCTGTATTTGTTTTGTCAATATCGATAGGAAGGCTGTTTTCTGTGTCAACAGGGTAGTCTGTTGGATCGCCTGTTTCAGTTCCGCTTGAATTTACATATTTTGTATCTGCGTGAACTGTCATATTGACATATTTCATAGGAGGTGAATCAAACTGATAATCTGCGTCCAAACCTGTGTTTGCGTAATTTTTGTTTTTATCGCTGTCGTCTTTTTCAACCTCTTCTGCTGCACTTGACATTGAAGCCACCATTACCTTGTTTATTTCCGCCGTAAGTGTCAAAGACGTATCTCTGTTTGTGGCATTTTCGGGGAAGGGGACTAAGACTTCAAAATAACCTGCAGAGAAACAGAACTGACTGATAGGTTCGAAGTTATCCACCTTGTCACCTGTTGTTGCACCGCCGTTATTGCTGGGGAAGTGATGAATCATGTTATAGGTTGATTCAGAGGAGGTTTGAGCCGTATTTGTGTCAAAGTCGAAGGTATAACATTTTACCGTGACTGAATAGCCGCTTGTAAGATCGTCTTCATAGGTCATATCACTTACAAGCTTGTAAGCAGTGGAGACGTCTGTTATCTTGCTTGTGTCCGGCACGGACCAGTTTCCTCCGTAATAACACTCTTTCTCGTCGCTGCCCAAGCCCTCGCTGTTCTTTACAGGCTCGGGGTAAGCGTTTGAGGCAGCGCTGTTATAGGGGGCAACGTCTCTTGCGTGTTCGGTTCGGTTGTTCGTTCCGTCCCAAGCTATGTTTCTGCCCCACATTCCGGCAACTCTTGCGTCACTTCCGGAGGTGTCAAGGTTGTTTGAGTTTGCACGATAGTCCCAAAGAAGGGGCTTAACGTAACATTCCGTTGTGCCTTCGGTTGTCGCCTCTTTTGTGGTTGTTGTGGTTGTGGTTTCCGTTGTAGCCTCTGTGGTTGCCTCTGTTGTGCTGAAAGCGGTTTCGTCTTCAGTTGACATAACTGTATTACAGTAAGCTACAAGACCTAAAGCAAAGTAGCCTACATCACCGCCGGAAGTAGTCAGTGTATAAGTATTTCCGCCTGTTAAGCCTGTAAAAGCCAGCAAATTGGCAGAACCGTCATTTGAACTGTTTCCGGGTAGGGTTTTTACCTGTGCATAACCGTCACTGTCACGTGTCAAAGTAATTGTTCTCGTGGTGTTGCTACCTGAGGAATTGCCTGCAAAATAAAATGTTGCACTTTTAGCTCCGTTGGGCACGGTTATTGTTATTGTATAGCTGCTGCTGTTACTCGTCCTATAAGAACCGAGATTATATGTTCCTATACCGGCAAAATAATAATCAAATGCAGTACCTGTACTTCTTCCCTTGCTGACAACTCCGCTGAATACCGTATTGCCGTCATCGAAAACAACAGAAGTGCTTTTTTGATATACTTCTTTATAAATCGTAATATCTTCGGTTGATACTTCCGTATACCCTTCGGTTACCAAATAGAGATAAGCCCTGTCAGAATCGATTGCGGCTGTTGTGGTTGTTTCAGTAGTAGTTGTTGTTGTATTGGTGGTAGTTGTAGTGGTTGTTTCCGTTGAGGTTTCAGCCACTATGGTTGTACTTGTTTCCTCTTCACCGCTTGAATATGTAGAATAGGTAACGGTTATAGAGTTGATTTTTTTACAGTCATTGTCGCTTACAATGGTTAGGTAATATATACCATCTGAAAGCGTTAGATCGCTTGACGTGTAAGACTGTGTTGTTGAACCGTTCATAGGAAAACTTTTGCCTGAAGAAGTACTTGTTAAATATACATAACGATCACTGGCACTTTGAGAAGACACTATTGTTACAGTACCGCTTGTTGCAGATGAGTAAACCGGAACTTGGATTGCACTTCCGCTCTTCATACTCAAATAGTATCCGCTTGTTAAGCTTGGTGTGGAATTTGCTGTAGCCGAAACTTTTATTCCCTGAACTGTATCACTTGTTGATAAAACGATTGTTTCAGATTCAATTTCACTTGCTTTTTCAACGAAATCCCAAGATTTTTCTCCGGAATAAACATCAACTTCTGTACCTTCTTCATTTTCTGTAGTAAATTCGGTTGTGTTCTCCGTATATACAACATAACTGTCATATGCAGTCAAAGCGACATTTTCTATTGTATACATCTCAATTTCTGCCAGAGGATTTACAATAGCAACAACTGTTGTCAAAGCCACTGCTGCGGTTTCGGAGCCTGATGCCTCGAGAGCCGCCGAGTAAACGTTTTCGGCTGCTGTGGTTTCGCCGTTATCCTCCGTTATTTCTTCGGCACTGAGGGAATTGTCATTTTCCTCACTGTCTTCTTCCTCTGCGTCTGTTCCAACGTCTACCGAAGACAAATCTGCCGAGTAAGCCGCCGAGGCGGTTAAGGAGTTGCCTGATGCTGTTGTTGCCTCTGTAGGCAGTTCCTGATCTTTAACCGTACCGGAAACGGACAGGTCAAGGTCAAACTGAACATCTCCTATGGGAAGTTCAAGACCTTTCATACCTTTTTGGGCTGTTACCTCACTACCGCTTGCGTCGGTTCCCGTAATTTCACCGTCGCCCTGAAGAAGAAGGGTAACACCGTAAACCTAACATTCTGCCGTGGAGCTGAGTATCGCTGTCTGTAATACTTCCTACACTGTTTCCGTCGTCTAAGTCAAAATTTCCTAAATAAGAAAGTGAGCTGTTGTTTCCCAAAATGAAATTATAGCTTGCCTTTGCGAAAACTGTGCCGACTTCAGTACTTACAGTTGAACCGTCGGTATTTGAAATACCCATTTGCTTAACATTTGTGTCGGTAAGGCTTATATAATGAAGATTTTCATCGTTTTGGTCAGTGTTTATGTCGCTTTCGCCCAAGTTTAAGGGGTTTTTAGCCAGATAAGCCGAGAAAGAGGGGGCAAAGCTCTCGCCGTTTTTGCTTGCCATAACATATACGTCAACAGCAA
The DNA here is from genome assembly GCA_021203425.1 of Clostridiales bacterium. Taxonomy (GTDB): domain Bacteria; phylum Bacillota; class Clostridia; order Lachnospirales; family CAG-274; genus JAJQCI01. The sequence continues at coordinate 16,314 of JAJQBF010000190.1, forward strand.
GAGTCTGGTCGCCGGGGATTGAAGAAATTTCACAGGTATCAAGGGGAACGGTTCCCACAAGTCTCTGACAGTTTACCTCTACGTCAGATGCATCGATTGTACCTGCGTCTATAAGAGCCTGAACTTCTTCGTCTGTTACGGTAACGCTGCTGCTGTTAAATTCGTAGGCGTTGGTGCCGTCTGAATCGCTGCCTTCGCTTCCGTAAACAAGATCGTTTACCGAAATTTCATCTGACTTAGAGCTGTCAGTATATTTTCCCGAACTGTCTTCATACATAAGGACACATTCTATCTGTTCGCCGTATTCGTTATAATAGGGGTCGCCGTTAGAATCTTTGGGAACATAGAGATATTCTATATACCAGCTTGCGCCTGAATTGCTGAGCCAGCCCATATTGGTTTCAAGACCGGAAACGTTTATGTTATAGCGTGCCTCAGTCAGAGATTTTTCCATTTCGGCTGTAAAAACAAGATCTCCTGCCTCGGTAGGTGTATAAGAGGTTGTTCCTGTTTGACCCGTGCCGCTTCTGGTTTGGAATTTAACCGTCGGGCTGTAGGTTATTACGTCAAAACTTCTTACAACCAAATTGCTTGCGCTTATGTCGTTTCCGTCAGCCTCTGATGCATCGAAAGGCGGTGTGCCCGTAACTAGCTGAATAACGTCTGTACTGTTATCGGTTTTATAAATCGAAACTTCGTTTACATAACCGGCAAACACTTTAGCCAGAATAAAGCAGACTGAATTGTCGAAAGCGTCTGTAACTGTGTCAAACACTGCATATTCGACACCGTCGGTATCGCCTGAAAGCGTTTTAACCTGAGTTAGGTCTGCGCTGTGACAGCTTACCGTATTGTTTGAGTCAGTGGAGGTGTTTATAAGAGCCGCCCACATATCCGTTTCGGAGACACTGCTGCTTGTAAGCTCATAATCAACCTTAATACTCAGGGAAGTTTCCGAACCGAAAGCATCTGTAAGGGAAAGCGTATCTTCACCTACGGTATAGGCTGTTACATTGTCGTCTGCGTCACGTGTTACGCTTGATAATTTTCTGAAATAAACATTGAAAGAAACATACAAGCCGTTATAGTAGCCGTTGTAGCTGTCTGTAACGTAGTTTAAAACATCGTCTGAGGAAGTTACTGTTTCGACTTCGAGAATGTAACTTGCGTCATCACCTGAGAATGTGTATACTTCCTGAAGAGCCTCTGTTGTGGTTTCAGACGCTGCCTCGCTTGTTGCTTCCGTTGTTGCTTCTTCAGTACTGGTTTCTTCCGAGCCGGGGTCGTTTGAATAGGTTAAACCGTTTACGGTCAGATAGACATAAAGGGGATTTTCTTCGCCCGATGTGCCTAAAAGAATTTCCATAATCGTCGCCGTATCGATCGCCAAAGCGCCGCCGGAGGTTACTTCCTCTGCTTTCTCAAGAATTGATGAAACCGTTGATTCGCTTTCATCGGCGCTTGAATCTTCCGAGCTGTCTGCTACGGCAAGCACAGAGTCGGAGGTTCCGCTGTCCTTTTCGGAGGAGCTTTCGCCTGAATTTGAGGAAGACGTGGTTTCCGCCGTTGTTTCGGCTGATTCGTAACATTCTGCAGTGTGGGAGTGTTCTTCCAGACCGCAGGTTAAAACCCGTTCGGAGATTATCTCCGAGGTTCCGTCTGAGGCTGTTCCGCCTGTTTCAGCGGCAGAGCCTGAGGCGGTTTCGTCGCCGGGGGAAACGTTTGCCGATTCGACCTTAGAGTTTATGATCGCCTCGGCTTCGGTGGCTGAAATAACTTCGCCGCTTGAGTTGTAGCATATTGTCTCATAGCAGTCTTCAGAGTGGATATGCTCCTCCAAGCCGCAAGTTGGGGTTGTAAGAGTGATAGCCGGAAGAATCAGCATATATGTAGTGATAAAAACTACAACCATAGCCATAGCCGTAACGCCTCTTAGCCATAGTCTATATTTTTTCTTTTTCAGGGACCTCACGGGGTCCTCAAAATATGCCATAAATCCATCTCCTTTCCGCAATGATTTTGAATGTATTTATGATTTAGGGCAATAAATTCAACTTGCATAAATAAGCACAATAGTTCCTAAATGTATCTGCACTTATCATATTGATTATTATAGCACCTTCTTAATTTATTTGCAACACTTTTTTAATTAAAAATTAAATTTTTTTGTTTAGATTTGA
>JAJQBF010000209.1 GCA_021203425.1 Clostridiales bacterium
ATATAATGTATGTAAAGAGATGACAAGGGAGCAGCTTAAGAGGAGACTTCCCTGCCTTTCCCTGCCTGTGATATTTTAGGCGGCAAAAAAGGGAGCCGCCCAAAACCAATGGAATACATTTGCTTCCTTAGTATAACAGAAAAGGAGGATTTATTATGAATTTTTTATCTTTGTCAAAGGCTGAGCTTTCAGACCTTAAAGCCGATTTGGAGGAAAAATATTCTTCATATAAAGAAAATGGACTTAAATTAAATATGTCAAGAGGCAAGCCCTCCCCTAAACAGCTTGATCTTTCAAACGATCTTCTTACAAAAGGTATGGGTTCTTACTATGCCGCTGACGGAACAGACGCAAGAAACTACGGAATATTAGAGGGACTGTCCGAAACAAAACAGTTTTTCGCCGATACACTGGGGCTTAACCCCGATAATATTATAGTAGGAGGCAACGCAAGCCTTAATCTGGAATATGATGCCCTTATAAGATGCTGGGTTTTCGGCAGCTGCGGCGAAAAGCCCTGGTCGGCTCTTCCCGAGGTTAAATTTATATGTTTAACTCCCGGCTATGACAGACATTTCGGAATGCTGCAGGATTTGGGCATTAAAATGATTTCGGTTGAGCTTAAGGAAGACGGTCCCGATATGGATAAAATCGAAGAAATTGTTAAAAACGATTCTTCCGTAAAGGGTATTTTCTGCGTTCCACTTTATTCAAACCCGACGGGAACCTGCTATTCCGACGAAAATGTCCGCCGTCTTGCGGCTATGGAAACGGCAGCAAAGGATTTCAAGATTTTCTGGGATAATGCCTACGGAATTCACCATCTTTATGACGAGGGTGAAAAGCTGGCGGATATATTTAAGCTGTGTGAGGAATACGGAACGGAAGACAGGGTTTACTACTTCTTCTCAACCTCGAAAATAACCCACCCCGGCAGCGGAATTTCCTTCGTAAGTGCATCGGCTCCTATGATTAAGGAAATTAAAGCCCATATGACATATCAAACAATAGGTCACGACAAGATAAATCAGCTGAGAATTCTTCATTTCTTTGAAAACAACGGCGGTATTACGGCTCATATGAAGAAACACGCCGAAATTTTAGCCCCCAAGTTTGACCTTGTTTTAAACAAGTTTAATGAAGAATTTAAAGACAGCGGCATATTAAGCTGGATAGAACCCAAGGGCGGCTATTTTATATCCGTAAACACCCTTGAGGGCTGTGCAAAGGCTACGGTAGCCCTCTGTAAAGAGGCAGGCTTAACCCTTACAGGCGCAGGGGCAACCTACCCCTACGGAAAAGACCCGACGGATTCAAACATAAGAATCGCTCCCAGCTATCCCGAAATCGACGAGCTTGAAACAGCTGTTGAGGTATTCTGTGTATGCTGTAAGCTGGCTGCCGCAAATAAATTACTTGAAAATTAATAACTGATTAAAGGAGAAAACATAAATGGCAAAGTTAAACGAAAACTATTTAAACATAAAGCAAAGCTATCTTTTTTCTGAAATAGCCAAAAGAGTAAATGATTTCTGTGACGCAAACCCCGACAAAAAGGTTATACGTTTGGGCATAGGCGACGTTACACTGCCTTTGGGCAGCCTTGTTATAGATGCTCTTCACAAGGCTGTAGACGAAATGTCAAAGGCAGAGACTTTTAAGGGCTACGGTCCCGAACAGGGCTATGATTTCCTGAGAAATTCAATTAAGGAATATTACAAGAGAAACGGTGTTGAAGTGGACTTAGACGAAATTTTCGTTTCCGACGGCGCAAAAAGCGACACAGGCAACATAACAGATATGTTTTCAACAGACAATGTTGTGCTTGTTCCCGATCCTGTTTACCCTGTTTATGTTGACACAAACATAATGAACGGCAGAAAGATAATTTATATGGACGGAACAGCAGAAAACGGTTTCCTTCCTATGCCTGACGATTCCGTTAAGGCGGATATAATTTACCTCTGCTCCCCCAACAACCCCACAGGAGCTGTTTACAACAAGGAACAGCTTAAGGCTTGGGTTGACTACGCAAACAAAAACGACGCAATAATCCTTTTCGACTCCGCTTATGAATGCTTTGTAGCAGAGCCGGGTCTTCCCAGAAGTATATTCTCAATTGAAGGCGCTAAAACCTGCTGTGTTGAATTCTGCTCTCTGAGCAAAACAGCCGGCTTTACGGGCACACGCTGCGGCTATACGGTTGTTCCCAAGGCAATAGTTAAAAAGACTTCCGACGGCAGAGAATTAAGCCTTAACCATATGTGGAACAGACGCCAGACAACAAAATTCAACGGTGTTCCCTACATAATTCAAAGAGGCGCAGCCGCTGTATTCACAGAAGAAGGTATGGACGAAGCTAAGGCTATGATAAACACATACCGCAAAAACGCAAAGCTGATTTCCGACACAATGGACGAGCTTGGCGTGAAATATACCGGCGGCATAAACTCCCCCTATATTTGGTTTGAGTGCCCCTTCGGAATGTACAGCTGGGACTTCTTCGACAAAATGTTAAACGAAATTCAGGTAGTAGGAACCCTCGGCGCCGGTTTCGGCAAAAACGGCGACAACTACTTCCGCCTGACCTCCTTCAACAACTACGAAAACACAAAAGAGGCAATGGAAAGATTTAAAACACTTTTCAAATAAATAAAAATATTAAAACAGCGGCACCGGAAATTTTCTTCCCGATGCCGCTTTTAAATTTATGAAACCTTATAGGTTGTTACCGTACTGTTTGTGAAACAGCTCTTTACTGCAATGGCTTTTATGGTTGTTCCGCTTGAAACGGTAACCTGACCGTAGGAATTGGAACAGAGCTTTTTGCCGTTTGTTATTGACGGTGTTGTTCCATCGGTTGTGTAGTATATGTAACAGTTGGGAGTTGTGGTTCTTATTGTTGCCTTGCCATTTTCATATGTTATTGTGGGGTCGTTTATTGTGGGAATTTTCAGGATTAACCTTGAAATATTGCTCCACTTTCCGTTATAGTAGGCTCTTGCGTAAATCGTACCGTAGAAGTCTTCAAAAAGAACCGTTTCGCCGTTTGAAACGCACTTGTCGGAGGTTGTCAGGCTTGAAGTTGTGGAAGAGTAGTAAATCTTCGCTCCGCTTGTGTCGCTTGTAAAGGTTACGTTTCTTCCGCCGAAGGTGCCCACAACCTTAAATGCCGCCGGTGAAACATTTACATAAGCCGCCGCCGATTCACTTGTAGTAAAACAGTTTCTTACAGCCACAGCCCTGACAGTGTCGCCCGGGGTCGCCGTTATCGTTCCGCTGTTTGTTCTTGCGCCGTTTACCTTAAGCCAGGTTCCGTTTGTGACAGTTCCGTCTGTTTCAACAACAGGCTCCGAACCGTCCGTTGTATAGCAGATAAAGCTTGAAGGTGTGGTCGACTTAATGGTCACAGTACTTCCGCTTGCCGTAACGGTCGGTGTATTTACAACGGGAATCTTCAATACAAACTTGCTGACATCACTCCAAATACCATTGTAATAAGCCCTTGTATAAATCGTACCGTAATAGTCCTCATATGTAACGGTTTCGCCGTTTGCAATACATATATCGTCAGTAGTTATATTAGAGGTAGAAGAGGAGTAATAAATAACCGCCCCCTCAGTCTCACTCGTAAATGTAACACTTCTTCCTCCGAAAACTCCCACAACCTTAAAGGACGGAGCCGCAACAGAGTCGCTTTCAGTAGTAGTTTCGGTTGTAGATTCTGTAGTGGTTTCGGTGGTTGATTCTGTGGTTGTATTTCCGTCTTCATCAAGATAAACAATAGTTACACCATCGGGATAAATCGAAGAATCATCAGCTGTCGATCCTTTATAACAGTAAACGGTTTCAAGTGATCTGCAGTTGTCAAATGCATATTCGCCAATATTTGTTACACTGCTCAGTATCGTTAATTCTGTCATTGATGAACCCCACAAAAAGCATATTTTCCAATACTTGTTACGCTGCTTGGTATTGTTGCTTCTGTCAGTGATGTACAATAAAATGCATATTCGCCAATACTTGTTACACTGTCTATCTCGACAGCGAAAATAATAAAATCCCCAAAACGCAAAAATAGCAAAAACACTTAAAAATAAAGGCTTTTAGGCTATTTTTTGTTTTGGGGAAATTGATTTATTTCGATTAAAATTATACGATGGTTTAATTTTTAAAATCCGCAACCCATTTTGTGAATAATCGTCTTTGTTATATATAAAGT
>JAJQBF010000162.1 GCA_021203425.1 Clostridiales bacterium
CTGTTTTGTTGCCTTAATTGATGTTACAGATTTATTACAAAATTAGATTCACGTGCATCTATTATCAGCAGGCTGTACTGATTCAGACTGTTTATGAATATATTTCTGTCGCCGGAATATAATCCTGTCAGTTCGTTTAAAATTTTGGAAAAGTTAGTCATTAATACGGGTACTCCCTGTTCTAAAAGAGCGTTGGCTATGCAGCCGGATATAAAAGATTTCCCTGTTCCCACACTGCCCCAAAGGAGCAAGCCCACAGACATTTTATTCATCTCCTGCCACTTGTCAACGTAGGTATGAGCATATTTTATTTCGGGGTTTATTCCTTTATCGTTGGTAAAATTATAATCATATAAAGACTTGTCCTGCAATTCGCTTGCCTTAAGACGAGAAACCGTATTGAGGAAGTCCCTTTGCTTCCTCTCGGCTTCCTCCTGTTCAAAGGCTGCTCTTTGACAGGAACACATCACATAAGGTGTAAATGTTCTCCCTTTGTATTCCAAACGGAGCTGTCGGGGAGTGTGGCATTTGGAGCAGTATATTAAACCGTCCGACGGGTTTATGTATTCATCGTTCTGCAATTCTCTGTCACCTAAAAGGCTGTTTACTTCTGCATTGAGTTTTCTCATAAACTCTCACCTGCCTTTCTTTCATAAACCCTTTCGGGTGGTTTGTTATTTTTTGGTCTGTCTTTTAAAATCCATCTGCGAATGGTTGCCGAGTGATTGGGATAGACAGCATTTTTTCGTGCCATATAAGACGATACTCTTTCGATGTAATCCTCGATTTCGGCTATGGAAAATTTCTCAACCAAAGCGGAATATTCCTCGTCGGTTAAGAATACATTTTTTTGGCTGCCGTAGGCGGCGGTTGTTTTATTATCTTGTTTTATTAAACTCATTTTATTTATAGTTTTATTTCCCGACACTTTTTTATCCGCCAATTGCACAAAATCTTGTCCGTCTGAAAGAGAATTTTCTGTCTGTCTCGAAAGAATATTTTCTTCTGACATAAAATTGTCTGCGACAGGAAGTTTTACATAGATTTTGTTCGGTCTGCCCACACCCTGATGTTTACGGCAGATAAGGTCTTCCTTTTCCAAAGCGGAGTAGGCATTTTTGACAGTCATTTCGCTCTTATTAACAGCTTCTGCCATTTTGTTTATGGGAAAGTATATAAAAACTCCTGTGCTGTCGATGTAGCTGCTGTTTTTAAGTGACATCTTAGCCCTGTCAAGCAAAACTATGTATATAAGTTTTGTTGTTTCGCTCAGTTTGGTGTCAAATAAACACTTGGGATAAGCTATGAATGATGTCAGTTGATTTTCGTTTGTAAAAAAAATATTCATATAATTCACCATCCTTTTCGTTTAAAATGCGGTTTTCCAACATTTTGATAATTAATTCTTCTGCTGTTGACTTCGCCTGTGTGTTATAAAATGATGTTACAAGAATTGTCCTGCCGCCGCTCTTATACTCATAAGGTTCGGAAAGAACAGCATATTTTTCTTTTTCCCTTTCAAGCATATAATCACTCCTTTCAAGTTGCTTGAAGCTCAGTTGGTATTTTGCTTTCTGTTAAAATAATACCGCCAAGCGGCGAAAAAGTCATTGTGTGAAAGTTGTGTAAATTTGTGCAGCAAAAAAAGCCCACCGCTATTTTTTAATTAACAGTGAGCTTTTATTGATTTATAGTTTTTAAATCATACTTTTGCTTTCTAATCTTTGTTTAGCATTTTCTTTAATTTCAATACCTATATGCTTTAATTCGTTTCTTCTGTCTTTTAAATAAACCTCATCATCTGCCTTCAATTTGGAATAAATAAAATAAGCCGCACCAAAATAATGCTTTGCTGTATCCCTGCCGTTTATATTCAATTGAACAGTACCTATGTTCCAAAGCACATCTGCAAAATCCAAGCTGTCGGGATTGCGAATTTGTATTCCATTTGCCAAATAATTAAACACTGCAAGGGTTTCTTGATATTTCTTCATATCGGCAAGAAGATTTCCGTATTTTTGACCTAAAACCATATCATCGTGGGTAAAAGGAAGATTTTTCATTTCGATAACTTTAAGGGCATATTCCAAATATTTTTTTGCTGCTTCATAACGTCCTTTCAGCCGATAAATTTCAGCCAGATTAGAATAAATATTTGAAACAAGACGTGGATTTGTATCGATAATCTTATTGCACATATTTACGGCTTTTAAGCTGAATTTCAAGGCAGTATCATAGTTTTTATTACAAAACACTTCATATGCACTTTTGTAATCATATAAAACAGCTGTATCTTTATCGCTTTCTGTTATTTTTTCTAATTCTGTCAAAATCATCTCCATAACCGAAGTAACATCATATTTTTCAATATAGGCAAAAGTTTCCTTTAAAAAATCTTTATACAATTCAGTATTATTATTTTCGGCAAATTTTATTATGTTTTCAACTGCCGCAAACAATATGTTCCGGTCAGAAAAGTCTATTCCCCTAAACAAACATATTATTTTCAAATTTTCAATCAACACTTTACAGCTTTCAATGCTTGGTTTTGTATTGTCAAGAGTAACCTCCTGCATAAGCGGATGAAGCATTATTTTTTCGTAGCCGTCAGTTTGTATAAAGCCTAATTCGATAAGAATGTCTATTTCATTTGAAATCAAAGCATTATACTGTTTCCTGTCGTTAATTTTAGCCGGGATAAGCCAGTTGGAAAAGGTATTACAGTTTATGCCCTCATAAGGAACGAATACCATATTTTGCATTATATATTTACCCTGTTCCGAAAGAGCAGTCAAAGAGATTAGCTTATGTATGTGTCCGTAATAAGTTTCAGATGACGTTCTGCCGTCTTTTTTCAAGCTGACAGTTCTTTGTGACTTCATAACCCCATAATCCGCTCTTAGCTGCTTTAAAAGCTCCTCCGGCGGTATTCTGCCTTTCCCCATAAGCCTTGCAGAAAGTTCAACACAAAGGGTATGACTATGCACTTCTTCTATTATCTGCAATATTGTGTCTTTATAAACTTCAGCTTTTCCAAAAATTTTGGAAATTGTATTATAGAGTTCCGCTTGTGGAAGTTCCTTTAAAGTGTAGCTTGTATAAAAATCTTCATCAAAGCTGTTTCGTGTAGTAAATAGAATTTTACAGCTGTAGCTTTCCATCATTTCATCAAGAAATTCTTCCTCAGACGGAACGGTATCGAAATTGTCAATTATAATCAGCACATCTTCTTTCAAACTTTTAAAAAAGCTATTGTGCCGTTTAAAGAGTGTATCCTCGCTTTCCGTTTCCCTGTCAACAGTAAAACCGCTTTCAGTAATCATCTTTTTCAAATCGCCGTTGTATGTAAAATAAATTATGCCCGTATAACTCTTTTTGTATTTATCGGTATACACTTTTACAAACTCGCTTTTGCCAATACCCGCAACACCCTTAATAAATATTTTACTCTCACTTTCAAGCATAGAATGGACTTCCTGTAATTCCTTTTCTCTTCCGCAAAAATAAGCTCTTTGATATTTCGGAATAATATTGCTGCGGAGATAATCTTCGGGATTGGGCGATTTTTCACTGTAATCAATAGGCTGCTTTGTTTTAGGGTCAATCAGTAGTTTTCCCATTTGCAAGCCTAAAAATATCACCCTTTCAAAAAACCGGCTTTATCTTCGTCATTAAAATACGGATAGTCTTCGGATATTTCTGCTTTTTTATTTTCCGAAATCCCATTATCTTTCATAAGTAAGTCATACAGTTTTTCAATAACTTTGTCTTTATCAATAAGAAGTGGAAAAACTTTATCTTGAATGTCGTATGCAATGTCACCCTTAGTCTTGTAGAACTCCACAATGGCTGAAAATGGTCTTACCTCACCACTTAACCATTTGCTGACATCGCTCTTGTCAAACTCAAAATCAGGCTCTTTTATTCTCCTGTATTCTATATATCCGTTAAATGCAGCATTCATTAATTTCATCTTTTGCCCGCTTTCACCTACAGACATACCCTTTAAAATTTTTTTCATAATCGTACTAAAGCAAAACGGCTCCATTTTAACAACCCACCTCACTTTCTTCGTTTCAAATTACACAACTTTCAACCAACTTCCGCACAATGCATTTATTCTGTTTGTGCTTTATACTTTTTGTATCAGCAGACAGTATTTGACAGATTTAATTTTATCACATTCAAAAAGATATATCTACTCCTAAA
>JAJQBF010000147.1 GCA_021203425.1 Clostridiales bacterium
CTAAATATTTTATACCTGCGTAAAACGGCTGCCTTTCTTCTTCGGTTAATCATTTTCATAAGACAAATTTCAGACTTTGGGTTTTATACATATTATAAGAAAGAGGTGAAGAAATGGTTAAAGTAATAGTTGAAAACACAAACTCTGCCTGTTTTGAAGGCTTTATGCGTGAAGGGCGGCTTATAGAGGAGCTGCCTTTTATAAACTCCCTTATTTTTGAAATTGACGAAAAAAAGCTGAAAAAATTAAAACAGCTGAACTGCCATATAAAAATCTCGGAAGAAACGGGAGTAACGGCACAAATCGAAAATGCAAAGAAAAAAGGTTAATTACAAAAACGAAGAACACTTAAGCGGAAGAAACATAACAGCCACTGTTTTAGATACGGGGATTTCAGACATAACAGATTTTCGGGGCAGAATTAAAGCATTTAAAGATATTACAGAAGGGAAAAACAGTCCCTATGACGACAACGGTCACGGCTCCCATGTTTCGGGAATTTTAGGGGGAGTCAAAGGCATAGCCCCCTTGCGTAAACCTTATAGGGGTTAAAGTTTTGGATAAACAGGGCAGAGGAAGTTCGGCCGATCTTCTTTCGGGACTTCAATGGATATATGAAAACAAGAAAAAATATGATATAAGAATAGTCAACCTTTCTGTCGGAACAGTAATTTCAAACAGTTTTGACCCTCTTGTTTCCGCAGTAGAAACCCTTTGGGACAGCGGTGTTGTGGTTGTTGCCGCTGCCGGAAACGGAGGTCCTTCTCCCGGCTCCGTTACCTCCCCCGGCACAAGCCGAAAGGTTATAACCGTAGATTGTCTTGACGACCACAAAAAATGCAATATTTGGGATACGGAAATAAAAGATTTTTCCGGCAGAGGTCCTACCGGCGACTGTATAATAAAGCCGGATATATTAGCGCCTGGAGCTGAAATATATTCCTGCTCCAACACGGGAGAATATATACCTCTCAGCGGAACATCTATGTCAACCCCGATTGTCAGCGGAGCAGCGGCTCTTCTTTTAGAGAAATATCCCAAACTTACCCCAAATCAGATTAAATATATGCTTAAAATAACCTCCGACGATATGGCTTATCCCAAAAACCGCCAGGGCTGGGGGCTTTTAAATATTGAAAGATTGTTAAATGAAAAACCTGTGTATATATAGGCTGCTTTGCCTGTAAATTATAATACCGGAATGGAGGTATAGTATGGATCAAAACAGTATTTATGAAATTTTAAACAGCTTTTCAAGCAGAGAAACAATGGAAAATGACTTAAACGAAATAAAAAAACTTGTTTCCGGCTATTTTAACAAAAAATACTTCAGCGGACTGGGCAGTATTATAAGCTCGGAAATAAACCGTCAAAAAACAAACCCTTCCGATGACCTGCGTCTGCTTTACGCCATAAAGCCCTACGCAAAAAATTTAGGAGGAAATGTTATGGATAACGTGATAGAGGCAGCGGCAGTCGTAAAGGCAATAGACAATATTCGGGGCAAACTGCCGAATGAGACAAAAACAGTAGCGGCTGCGGCAGTAAACCTGCCTTCAGTAAACCCCGACGGCGTATATGACATTGACAGAGAGTGCATAATTAAAACAGCATCGGAAAGCCAACCCCCTCAAACAGATATAATCCTTTTGCTTGCCCTTACAGCCCTGCTTATAAAGCCTTAAACCTTTCAGCAGCAAAGGGGCAAAAACGCCTTAATTTGCGTTTTTGCCCCTTTGTATAATTTATCAGTAGCTTGTTATTTCAACTCCCGTATAATAATGCTTAATTATTTCATCATATGTATAACCGGCATCTGCCATAGACTTTGCGCCGTATTGGCTTAAACCGACACCGTGACCGTAGCCCTGACCTTTCATTTCAAGAGTAAATTCACTGCTGCCGTCGTTATAGACAAAGCTTATGTCAAATACTCTGCTCTTAAGTGAGCCTTCGGCTGTAGAACCGAAAAAGCTCCTTACACTTTCCTTCTCTATTGTATATGAACCCTGTTCGCCGGAAAATGTCATAGAGTAAACTCTGCCGTTATCACTTCTTTCAACATTTACATAAACAAGCTTGCCTATGTTTGCTCCGTTTGCCGCTAAGAGGTTTGAAAGCTCCGAAAATGTAAAAGAACGCTCCCATTCAACAACCTCTGCCCCTTCTATTTCTTCAACACTGACAAGGTAAGGTGTTTCGCCGCCCCAAACATTTGCGCTGCTGTCTGTTACTCCGCCGCCGGAAGAACAATAAACTGCGTTTATAAGCTGACCGCCGTATGTAATAACCTGTCCCGATGTGGCATTAACAGCCTCTGTGGTCGATGCCGTTTCGTTTTGTGTTCCTGTGTACATTTGGCAGTGTGTGTTATCACAGATATCATATGCCGAGCTTTCGGCGCCGCTTGATATTTTGTTTAAAGTAAATGTTCTTGCAGCAACAGCCTGAGCCTTAAGCGCCTCGGAAGACCAGCTCGCCGGAACCTCAGAGGGAACAACTCCCCAAAGGTATGAATCCAGTGAAACAACATTAACTGCCGTAAAACCGCCGCCGCTTGGGTAAAACTCAATATATCCTCTGTAAGAAGAACCCCCTATATTTACAGCGCTGTCTCCGGTTACGGCGAAATAGCCGCCGCTGTAATCATATAAGAAACTGTTTCCTGAAACAGATGAAACCAAAACGGTATATTCCCCGGGAACTCTTACAGATGCCTCATAGGGATAGTTTTGACTCGCCTGAACAGCTCTTTCGTTTGATTCATAAGGACCTATGTAAACATTCCAAACTCCGTTTCCCACATATGCGGGAACAGTAAGGTAGCCGTTAAGGCTTTGGCTGTAGGTTTCAGCCTCACTGTAGCTTGAATAGCTGCCTCCTACGGCTATATAATAAGAATAGGATTTGCTTGCCGTTGCCCCTTGGGATAAATCAAAATATCCTATTTCGTAAAAGCTGTTTCCCGATGAATAGCCTGCCGTAACACTTTGACCACCTATATTAACGGTCGAAAAACCGGAAAAGTTCGTTGTCAAACCAACTCTTACAACATTTGAATAGCCGTATGTGTTGGATATAAAAACCTGTGAAAAAATCATAACAAAAACCGTTATTAATAACAATATCTTCTTTTTCATAGCCGCCTCCTGATTGCCATATCGCTTTTATTGATTAAGTCATACCATAAGTGTTTTCAGAGCAACAAGACCAAGCTCGTAACCCAAAGAGCCGAAACCGCACATTTGACCGGCACAGACGGGAGCTGTTACGGAAGTATGGCGGAACTCCTCACGTTTATGGATATTACTCATATGAACTTCAACAAAAGGAATCTGGGAAACAGAGGATATTGCGTCCCTTATGGCATAGCTGTAATGAGTAAATGCACCGGGGTTTATAACAACGCCGCTTACCTTTTCATAGTAGCATTTCTGAATATAATCGATAATTTCGCCCTCGTGGTTAGACTGGAAAATCTCTATTTCATATCCCAGTTCAACAGCCTTTTCTTTAGCCTTGTCCATAATTTGACTGTATGTTAAATTTCCGTAAACATTTCTTTCTCTTAAGCCCGTAAAATTAATATTGGGACCGTTTATGATTCTTACCTTCTTTACATTTGCCGGTTTTGTTCCGTCTTCTTCGTTTAAATATTCGGTTATTGAATCAATTACGTTCTGAACACATCTGTCTACATTCCTTTCCGATACATCTACTATAAGATCGGCGCTGTTCTCATAAAGAGGTTCTCTTTTTTCCAAAAGCTGTGAAATTTCTTCAAGCTTATTTTCCACATTCAAAAGAGGTCTGCTTTTATCATATTTTGTGTTTTCATATATGCTTTCCGGTGTGCTTTTTAAATAAACAACAATGCCGTTCTTTTTAAGATTGACTATATTCTCGGCATTTAAAACAACTCCTCCGCCTGTTGCTATAATCTTTTTATATGCCTTGCCGAGATTAACGCAAAGATTGGTTTCCTGTTCTCTGAAAAAGTCTTCACCGTATTCCTTAAACATATCTGTTATTGACATATGGTAAAAATCTTGTATCTGCATATCCATATCAATAAATTTTCGCTTTAAAATCATAGCTAATTTTCTGCCGATTGTTGTTTTTCCGCTTCCCATAAAGCCGATAAAGATAATGTTTTTTTCTGTGTAAATTTTGTTCATTTTGTGTTACCTTCCTTTGTTAATAAAAAT
>JAJQBF010000207.1 GCA_021203425.1 Clostridiales bacterium
TTTATTTCTTCAAAAATTTTTCCGTTTTTCATTGTAATAATACCTTTATCATTTTCCATTATAAAATCTTTTGGTTTTACTGTTTTTAGAACATTAAAATAATGCTTAAAGAGATAGTTTCTGGAGTCATCAATAAATCCTCCTCTTATTCTTGCTCCTGCCATTGAAAAACCCTGACATGGCGGACCTCCGATTATAATATCTGCGTCACCGTTTTTAAAAAACCCGCTCCCGTCTATATTTTTTATATCATCTGCAATCATATCGACTTCAGGGTGATTCATTATATATGTATTTGCAATTTCTTTATTGAATTCTATAGCTCTTTTTACATTGTACCCATCTTTCATAAAACCTAAGGACAATCCGCCGCAGCCGGAAAACAAATCAATTACGTCCATTTTCAGCCCCTCCGCCTGTTCTGTATTTATAAGAAAAATTTTTAATATAAATACTTTCTTCATTTGATAAACCTTATAAATCATTTATATAGTCATCAATTTCATGAATAACATCAACACATTCTTTGTGCTTATATTCATAATCTGTTTGTTTTGTGCCGATATATTTCTTAGTGTCTTCAAGCTTTTGTTCTAAAACATCGGCTAACTTATTCGTAATCTGAAAATCAGTAATTTCCGGAACTTTAAATCCGTTTAACTCTTTTTTCGTTATGTGCCAACAATCAGATATACAAACCCAATACCACCAAAACAAAGAGGAATTCAATAAGCACATACAGAAATTTGCATAATCCTGATTTTTACACCTAAACTCTTTATATTCAGAGCCACGATGCGGTATTAAAAACGCTTTGATCCAAAAGGCTGCCCTCATATTTAAGTATATGGGAGTGTTGTCCTTTTCCAACATTTCCATTAACCGAATTTTATATTCCGAAATCTTTTTATAGATATTGCTGTCCGTTTTATTGCCTAACTTAGGAATAAAATCATCAACAACAAATTCATTCTTTATAACTTCTGCAGAATTAAATAATTTGCTGCGTTCTTCTTTATACCAATACCGGTAATTTCCGGTGTAAATACTCTGCACTGTTTCAATATTTCTTCCGAATAAGATACACAGTTTTTGATGTGCTGATGTAAATAAGCAATCCGGCCGGTCAGAATAACTTAATATATATTGTTCAGCTATATGTGTGTATAACGCTTTTCTTATTTTTTTCATTCTGGGCGTGGATACATATGATAAAGGAATTACAAATCCCAAAACACCTCCGTTTTTCAAATGAAGAGCAGCATTTTCCAATACATTTGCATATATATTGCCATACTTTACAATAGGTACGCTTTCACTTTTTGAGTCTTCAACATACGGCGGATTACCGATAACTATATCATATTTTTTTTCGGCATCGGGTTTTGCGGAAACAAAATCATATGATGTAAAACAATCATTCATAATTTTTGCCAATCCCTCTGTTTTTGAAACCCCGTATCTATGTAAAACACAGAGCAGCAATCTGATTTTTGTTATCGACGCAGAATCTATATTTAAATTATTTCCTTTTATAGTCGCCGTAACTTTTTGTATTCTGTCTTTGGTCATTTCAACATAATGCAAGTCTAATAAATCTAATTTCATTTCCAATGCAGCCAACAGAAAAGCGCCTGTGCCGCACGTAGGGTCGTACACAGTTTTTTTTCAAAGCAAAAACTGTCATATGGAATATCATTCAGATCAGATATATTAAGATTATCCGGCTCTGATTTTCCATACAACATTTTGGCACTATTAAAAAGAATAAATTTCACAATATCTGCAGGAGTGCAAAATACACCTTTTATTTTTCTGGAATTATCCTTTTCGTTAATTCCGGATAATATTTCCTGAACTTTTTCATATGAATATTTTTCGTTATATGTATCGGTAAAATTATCATCATTACCTAATACGGTTTTTATTTCATCTCTGATTATTTTAAGTTCATTTGTACTGTAATTCTGTACAAGATAACCATTCGTAATTGACAATGCATTCAATAACATCTCGCTTGTCATATTGCACCTGCCTCAACTTTAATCTATCACACTTTGCCCGCTTTTAACCCAAGCGCCTAATTCAGAATATTAAAATTTCCCCTTTTTCACCTTTATTTAATACAAGTAGGCACAACATCGCAATTATATTTTACCACAAAAAGCATATTTTTTCAAGAGGTTTAGCAGTGTTTTATATTCTTCAGCGGTCTGAATTTATCGCTTTATGAGCAAAACCGAAACGTCGTTTACGTTTGTGCCTGTCGGACCGGTGATAATAAGACCGCCTATTTCTTTCAGGGCATTGTAAGCATCATTGTTTTTCAAAACATCATATATATTTATGTTTTTGGCTTTCAGCATTTCCTTTGAATTGTTGTCGCGGAATCCGCCGGCTGCGTCGGTGGGACCGTCTGTTCCGTCGCTGCCTATACTGAACAGGGCTGTATCTTTAAGACCGGAAATTCCTTCCGCCGCTGCAAGGGCGATTTCCTGATTTCTGCCGCCTTTGCCCTTGCCTGTCAAATGTACTACGGTTTCGCCGCCGGCTATAAAGGCAAGGCTTTCCTTTGTGTTTTGATGGCTTTTTGCTATAGATGCCATAAAGGAACCTGCCTCTTTGGCTTCGCAGCAAAGCATATCTGTCAGAATAAAAGGCTTATACCCTAAGTCCGAACAGGCTTTCGCAGCCGCTTCACAAAGATTTTTGACACTGCCCGTTATTACGGTTTCAACATTGTTAAGCTTTTTCGGAGTTTCGATTTTGAGAAATTCCTTTGCTTTGTCGCTCATTTTAAGACTGTATTTTTCAGCCAAAGCCGCAGCCTGCTCACAGGTGGAGGAATCGGGACAGGCAGGACCCGAAGCTATCATATCGAGGGGATCACCTAAAATATCACTTAAAACTATGCTGTAAATCTTCGCCGGCTCACAAAGCTTGGCGAATTTTCCGCCCTTTACGGCAGAAAGCCTTTTTCTTATTGTGTTTATTTCCACAATATCGGCTCCGCACGCCAAAAGCCTGTTTGTTATGTCTGAAAGCTCTTCGCCTGAAATGAGAGGCTTTTCAAAAAGAGCGCTTCCGCCGCCGGAAAGAAGAAACAAAACAGTATCTTCTTCATTTAAACCGGAAACCATATCCAAGACAGCCTGTGTTGCTTTAAAAGAATTTTCATCGGGAACGGGGTGGCCGGCTTCAAAGCATTTTATATTAGGGATTTTGCCTTTTATATGTTCATATTTTGTAATAACAATCCCTGTGGCAATAGACTGCCCTAAAATATCGGAAGCCGCCTTAGCCATTTGCCATGCGGCTTTTCCTACAGCTATTGCAACAATTCTGCCCTTTTCGAAGGTTTTATTTGAAAGCGCCTTGGCCGCTGCTTCATTCGGCAGTACACTTTGAATGGATTTTTTTATAATAATATCGGCATCTTTTCTTAAATCCATAAAATCATTCTCCTTAACTCCCCGATAAATCGGAAATCATCGCAGCAGATATTATAACAATTTTTCCAATAGGTAAAATCTTCCTTTTTCCCAGTCTACAAAACCGACCTTTTTATAACCGCTGCCGAAATATAAGGACTGCGTTGCTGAATTAAGGCTGTAAACATCGAGCCGCACCGCTTTTATATTTGATTTATGCAGTTCTTCCTCTATGTGGGCAAGGGTTTCGGCGGCTATGCCTTGATGCTGATAAGCAGGATTTACACATAATCTGTGAATAACTCTGTATTCACAGCCGGTATATTCCCAGTTTCCGTTTTGATAGTCCTCTTCGGATTCTTTGTTTACGGCATAAACTATTGCAATTCTAATTTCAATTACTCCGACAAATAATTGCTGTTTTTCGATATCACGAAGAAAATTTTCTCTTGCAGGATAAAAATCGTCCCACTGAAAATTGCGGTTTTTTGCATTTTCCGAACAGCAGCCCTGACTAAGCTGCATATTTCGTCTATATCTTTTTCTTCCGCTAATCTGTAAAACATACTTCTCTCCTTTATTGTAATATTCTCCGCAAAGTTTGCTTTGCCGTTTTGTTTATAAAGAAAGTGTATCATATATTTTTAATTAAATCAACATAATTAACTTTTTTAAATTTCTTTTTCCGCATAAATAATTTTTATAATGTACAATACAGTAAAAATCCCAAAAAAGCATATGCAGCGTCA
>JAJQBF010000161.1 GCA_021203425.1 Clostridiales bacterium
ATATTTTTTGAAAGTGAGGCAGAATATGAACGATATAATTATTACAATCAGCCGTCAATATGGCAGCGGAGGGAGAAAAATAGGCTGGCTTACAGCTGAAAAACTGGGAATACCCTGTTATGACGGAGAAATTATCGACCAGGCCGCAAAAATAAGCGAATTAAGCCCTGATTTTATAAGAAACAGAGAACAAAAATTATCGGGGAGTATTATTTTCGACACAACAATAACCGCTAAAATTTATAATGCGGAGGCTAAAGTTATAAGAGAATATGCAAAATTAGGCAGTTGTGTTATTGTAGGTCGCTGTGCGGACAAAATTTTAGAAGAGGATTTCAAATGCTTAAAGCTCTTTCTTTTTGCTGATTTTGAAATCCGTTGTCAGCGTGCTGTTTCCGAATACGGAATAGCGGAAAAGGGCATACAAAAGTTTGTTAAAAACTTCGACAAGAACAGAAGCTGTTTTTATAATATTTTTCACGGATATGACTGGAAAGACCTGAGCAATTACAATTTGTGTTTGGATACTGGTTTGTTTGAAACGGAAAAAGCTGTCGAAATAATTGAAAAAGCATATAACCTTATGAACAAGGAGGATGAAAACAATTGAAAAACAAAGCTGTAATACAAAATCCATTGGGTACGGAACCGCTGAAAAAGCTGATTCCCAAATATGCGGTTCCGGCTACCGTTGCATTGGTAGTAAACGCTCTTTACAATATAGTTGACCAAATTTTCATAGGTCAAAGTGTAGGCTATTTGGGAAATGCCGCAACAAACATAGTCAACCCTCTTATGGTGATTATGCTTGCAGTCGCAACACTTTGGGGAGATGGCTGTGCGTCCTATACAAGTCTTCAGCAAGGGAAAGGGAACAGAGAAAATGCATCAACAGGCGTGTGCAATACTCTTGTTACATCACTGATTTTAGGTCTTATTGTAATGGGAATTTCTTTAGTTTTTCTGAAACCCTTATGTATGTTATTCGGTGCTTCCGAAAACTCTCTGCCCTACGCTATGGGCTACGGTTCTGTAATTGCTATCGGCTTTCCCCTTATGGCAATTCTCAATCCGTTGACTGCTTGTATTCGTGTAGACGGAGGAGCCACCTACGGAATGGTTGGCTTGTTGGTTGCCTGCTGTTCAAATATTGTTCTTGACGCTCTTTTCTGTCTGAAATTCGGCTGGGGAGTTCAGGGAGCCACCATAGCAACTGTAATCGGTGAACTTATAAATGTTCTGTGGGTTTTGGCTTACATACCTAAATTTAAAAATGTATCAATAGGAAAAAATATTTCAAACCAAATGTATCTATTATTAAAAGCATTGCCGGTCTTGGAGTTTCAAGCTTCATTTTACAGATGTCCTTTGCATTGATTTCAGCTGTTGCAAACAATATGCTTGCTGTTTACGGAGCATTGTCAAAATACGGAGCTGACATCACGGTTGCATCTTTCGGCATAACAATAAAAATAAATCAGGTTGCCATAAACGTGGTTCAGGGTATTATAACAGGATCACAGCCCATTATAGGCTATAACTACGGTGCCGGTAAATATAAACGTACAAAATCAACCTTTAAAATTGCCGTAATCATAAGTACTGCATTTTTGGTTTTTGCGACTGTTGTATTTCAGTTTTTTTCTATGTCCCTTATATCTCTTTTCGGCTCGGAAACAGAACTTTATAACGAATTTGCCGTTATGTGTCTGAGAATCTTCCTTATGGGCTGTATATTTAACGGACTTCAGGGCTGTACAAGTATTTTCTTCCAAGCTGTAGGAAAACCTGTACAAGCTTCTGTCAATGCTTTTGTAAAACAAATTATTCTTGTTCCGCTAGGTATGATAATTCTTTCTCATATTATCGGTGTAACAGGTGTTCTTTGGGCAGGTCCGGTTACTGATGGAATAGCTTTTCTGATTTCCGTATTACTTTTAAAACACAGTTGGAGTATAATGTTTTCCAATAAAAATAAAGTAACGGCTTAAAAACTGTAATCCAACCCACAGTGAATCTGTTTTCAGCTGTCGGTTGGGCTATAACCGTCCAATACTTGAATTTCATTATATCTGCTGTCGATTTTCAGCCTGTCCCGAATCAGGTTTGAAACTATGGCGATTCTCTTTTCGGAAGCACCGAAGTTTTTCGACAGAAATTCAAAATAATTCATTTCGGGTTCAAATTCAATTTGCATACAAGAATATATCCCCTTGGGGATTTTCATAATTTTTGTGTCTGCGGTTTTCGTCGGCAGGATTTCGTAAAATAAATATTGAGTTACTGCTCCTCCGCTAAACTCAAACATAAATCCTGTCGGCGTAACAGCAGAAATCCCCCTTTTTTCAGCATAGTCAAACAAGCCTGTGGAGATTCTTCCGAATTTGGCAATATTATTTAAATCACCTGAATATTCTTCCGTTATGAATAACCGCTGATTAATTTTTCTTTTATGAATTCCCTTACAGTCAGCATATTCGTCTTGATCATATTGACATTTCATTGCATATTCGATTTTTTTAAGATCCGTCTGCATATTGCGTATTTTTTCTTCCGCAATATGTTTTCCGTCTTCAAGCATTTTCTTTTGCCAATAACAGCCTTCATCTTGATACTTTTTCAGTTCCTTAAGGGGAATATCCAAATTTATACAAAGAAGAATAATATCCAATGAAGATAATTGTTCAGGTGCGTAATATCTGTATTTGGTTTTGGGGTCTGTATACATTGGCTTAAGAATCCCAAGCCGTTCATAATAAAGAAGTGAATTAACATTAACATTTCTCAGCTTGGCAAACTCGCCTATGGTTAAATAATTTTTCATATCATTAATAATCCTATATATTATTTCATACAATAAAATGGACGTCTGAGTTATTGTCAAACGTCCTGTTTTTATTGGATTTTTATATTCTCATTTGTTAGTTACCCGTTAGTTACGTGTTAGTTACCGGCTTGAAAAAGGTATGTTTCAGCCGAGCGCAAGCCAACGAAAAGCCCGAAAATATGGGATTTTTGAAAACAAACAGATGGGAATTGTTATCTCTTTGAGAACTGAGGTGCACGACGAGCGGCTTTGAGACCGTACTTCTTTCTTTCCTTCATTCTAGGGTCTCTGGTTAAGAGACCTGCTCTCTTAAGTGAGGGGCGAAGGTCGGGGTCTACTTCGAGAAGAGCTCTTGCTATGCCGTGGCGAACAGCGCCGGCCTGACCGGTTGTTCCGCCGCCTTCAACCTTTGCCTGTACGTCGTACTTGCCGATTGTACCGGTGATTTCGAGGGGCTGGCGAACGATGAGCTTTAAAGTATCAAGACCGAAATATTCATCGATGCTTTTCTTATTGATTGTTATATTGCCTGAGCCGGGAATTAAATAAACCCTTGCTACAGATGATTTTCTTCTGCCTGTACCGTAATATCTAACTGATGCCATTATATATACCCCCTATTAACCTTCATAATTATACACTTCAGGTTTCTGAGCTTCGTGCTTATGATCGGGACCAACGTATACATGAAGTTTCTTAAGCATATGCTTGCCGAGAGTGTTTTTAGGGAGCATACCTTTAACAGCAAGTCTGATAACCTCTTCGGGCTTCTTTGCCATCATTTCAGCTAAGGTTGTTTCCTTCATACCCCCAACCCAACCGCTGTGACGTCTGTAAATTTTGTCAGTCATTTTCTTTCCCGTTACGGAAATCTTTTCAGCGTTAACAACTATAACATAGTCGCCTGTGTCGATAAAGGGTGTATAGATAGGCTTTTTCTTGCCTTTAAGAATAGAAGCAATCTCAGAAGCCAAACGGCCGAGAGTTTTATCTGTTGCGTCTATAACTAACCATTTTCTTTCAATATCAGCAGTTTTTGCTATATAAGTGGTTCTCATTATGTCCTCCTATAATGTGTGGAGCTTTTGCCCTTTGGCTTTTTCGCTCCGGCGTAAAATTACAGTTCCAAGTCCGGGGCTAACGGATTGAAGTGGTAATCAAACATATTCATTATAAATCCCTAAAAGCCGCTTGTCAAGTCTTTTGACGATTAATTTTTGAAAAAATCGGCAGACAATTTCGAAAAAATTTGACCTCTGTCAGGTACGTTTAAAACATTTTGGTTTCGTTTTATCTTAAAGAACCTAACCCGGGGTTATAAAA
>JAJQBF010000222.1 GCA_021203425.1 Clostridiales bacterium
TTTATAGAGGAGTAAATTTTTAAAGAACATTTTTTAAGTATTTTAAGAAAATTGTTTGCCAGTCATATATGACAAACAATGAAAATGTAGAGATTGAAAAAATTGATTTTAAGGAGGTGGTTCTGCTGTCTGAATTGCAGACCGTATATGATTTTATTAAAAAGAAAGCGGTTTTAGATAACATCACTGCAGCATATCGGGCAAATCAGAAACTTTCCTTTTGCACCGAGCCAAAAGTTGGGTACGCCAAGACGTTCTTTTCAAGAGAACCGAGCGATAAATGCCGACAGCTTAAAACGGACACAGCAACTCCGTAGGCGATGAAAGTGCAAAACACATAATGATACTCCCCTGCAGCCACAGTCCGAGCGTTAAAAGCGTCACAGGCAATGGGCAGGGCTTCGCGGTGTGCCGGAGAGGTGGAACTCCTGTGAGGTTAAGCTGATAACCTTCTGACGAGCCATAAAAATTATTTGTAACAGGTAACTACAGTCTTATTTAAGTGCGCAAAATAAGACTGCTTACATATAAAATTTCAAGGACAAAGAGGTGATACACAATGGAAAAAATTCCTATTTGGGAAAAGACAAACTTAACCGTTGAAGAATATGCCGCTTACTCCGGTATAGGTATCAACAGAATCAAGGGAATTACAAATCAAAAAGACTGCCCTCATGTTTTATGGGTCGGCAGCAAAAGACTTATTAAAAGAAAATCTTTCGATAAGTACATAGAAAGTCAGTTTTCGATTTAAGTCTCGTAGGTAAGGAAAAATAAGAAAAAAGTTAATTTAACAGTGGAAATTATGCCTGTCTTATGGTAAAATAATTTTATTATAGACAGGCTCTTTTTCACTACGAAAGGAGCATTATAATATGGCAAGCAGAAAAGACAGCAAAGGCAGAAAACTTAAGGACGGTGAAACCGAAAGAAAAGACGGAAGGTATCAGTACCGCTACGCTTTAGGCAACGGCAAAAGGCACACTATATATGCTAAAACCCTTTCAGAACTGCGTGAGAAGGAGCAGGAACTTCAAAAGGACCTGAGTAATAATCTTATTACATCTTCGCCCAAAACAACGTTCAATGACATTTTTAAGGCTTATATGAAAGACAAAAATGAGCTGAAACTGACCACAAAAAACAATTATAAAACCATTTACAAAAACTATGTGAAGGGCGAAATAGGTTCAATGAAAATCAAAGCAATTAAATATTCGGACATCAGAAGGCTTTACTCATCACTTATAACTGACAGAGGACTTAAGCCCAGTTCTGTAAGGACAATCCATAAAGCACTGCGCCCGATTTTCGCATTTGCGGTTCGTGACGGCTATATCATGTCAAACCCGACAGAAGGCGTAATCAAAGATTTAAATAAAACCTATACTTGCGAAAAGCCGAAACGTCACTCTCTCACAATACAGGAACAGGAAGCGTTTATAAATTTTGTTGCGGACTCCCCGCAGTATAACCGCTTGCTTCCCTTATTTACTGTATTTTTAGGAACAGGCTGTCGTGTCGGCGAATTGACAGGCTTACGCTGGGAAGACTGCGATTTTAAAGAAAACACTATCTCTATAAATCATAGTCTGCTTTATAGGGTAAAGTCCGACGGTAAGTATGGCTTCTACATAACAACACCTAAAACAGATGCCAGCAAGAGAATAATTCCTATGCTTAAAGATGTAAAAAATGCACTGCTTTTTGAAAGAAAAAGACAGATGGCAGAAGGCTTCAATCGGACTGTTGTGGATGGATACAAGGGCTTTATATTTGAAAATATAAACGGTTCTCTGTACAGCGGAGCAGCCATAAATAAGCTTATAAATAAAATTACCGAAACCATCAACGGCGAAGAAACACTTCGGGCAGAAGATGAAAACAGAAAACCGCTCGTTATCAGGCATTTCAGTGTCCACTCTTTACGTCACACCTTCTGCACAAGGTTCTGCGAGAATGAAACCAACCTTAAGGTCATTCAGGAAATAATGGGGCACGCAAACATCTCCACAACAATGGACATCTATGCAGAAGCCACGAAAGAGAAGAAAATGGAATCATTTGCCAATCTTGAGAGCAAAATTAAAATCATTTAAGTCCGTTTATGAGACACCAAATTGACACCATTTTTCTCAACACCGGCAATGATTTGCGTAGACTTACAAAGAGAACAAGTTTAAAAAACCTTGAATTTCTCAACAAAAAAAGCGATATAACGAATTATGAAAATTTATAAGAGGTTAAAGAATAGCGGTTGCTTTTTCTGAAAGCAAAACTTCTGAACCCCTTAAAAGGGGAGACTATAAGAATCTCTTCATAACAACCTGAGCCACGTTAAGGGCGTGGTCGCCGACTCTCTCTAAGTTTGTAAGTGTGTCGAGATATGAAATTCCCGTTGTTGCGTCAACGCTGTTTGAGGCAAGTCTTTCGATATATTTCTTTCTGTACATTGCCTCCATATCATCAATTTCCTGCTCGGATTTTATTGTCTTTTCAATGCTCTTATAGTCATTGTTTTCAAGGGCATTAAGTGCATTTGTAACACAATATATTGTTTCGTCGCACATTTTTCTCAGCTCCTCTTTTTGAATATCGGAAAACTGGAGGTCTTCTTTCATCATAAACTGAGCGGATTCTATAAGGTTTTCGCTGTAATCCCCGATTCTTTCCATATCGTTTACAGTGTGGAAAAGAGCCGTAACAACCTTGTTTTCGCTTGAGCTTATGCCTGAAGTGTTGCAGAGCTTAACCATAAATTTGGTAATTCCACCCTGAAGTGTATCGATGCTGCTCTCACGGGAGTCAACAGTTTTTATTTTTTCATTGTCATGGTCGAAAAGAGCGTCACAGGCAAGGGTTAAGTTGTCCAGTGAAATTCTTCCCATTCTTACTATTTCCTTTACGCAGTTTTCAATAGCGATTGAGGGAGTTTTCAAAATTCTGTCGTCAAGGTGAACAAGGGCTGCCTCGTCTTCCTCTGCTTTAATAAAAGAAGTAACACCTTCCGCCATTTTAACAAGAAGGTTTGCAAAGGGGAACATAACCAATGTATTAAGAAGGTTAAAGCCTGTATGAACAAGGGCTATTTCCGTTGTGGAAATAACAGTCTCTCCCAAAGCACGGTTTATAAAATTGAAGAACAAAACGGCAATTATACTGAATATAACAGAGCCTATAACATTAAACAAAAGGTGAATACAGGCTGCGGCTTTAGCGTTTTTGGAGGCGCCTATAGCCGAAAGAATAGCTGTTACACAGGTACCTATGTTCTGACCCATAATTATATATACGGCGCTGTTCCAAGTAACAAGCCCTACAGAGGCTAAAGACTGTAAAATACCTATTGACGCCGAAGAAGACTGAATAATAGCCGTTACAAAGGCACCTGCCAAAATTCCCAAAACGGGGTTGCTGCCCAGTGTTGCAAACATTTCGGCAAAGGCAGGGAGATCCTGAAGGGGTGAGGCGCCCTCTGTCATAAAGCCTATACCCATAAAAAGCATACCGAAACCGGATATGATTTCACCTACGCTCTTAACAGTACCCTTTGTGAAAAATATACCGATGATTGCGCCTATGGCAACGGTAATGGGACCTATTGTAAGAGGCTGCATAAACGATGCCCATTCGGCAGACGAAACCAGCCAGCCGGTAATCGTTGTACCTATGTTGGCGCCCATAATAATGCCTACAGATTGATAAAGAGTTAACAAGCCAGCATTAATAAAACCTATTACCATAACGGTGGTTGCGGCTGATGACTGTATAACCGCAGTGACCAAAGCACCCACACCTGTGCTTACAAGCCTGTTTTTGGTCAGAACAGCCAAAATTTTTCTCATTTTGTTTCCGGCAACCTTCTGAAGACCCGATGACATAAGACTTACACCGAAAAGGAAAAGTCCCAAGCCGCCCAAGAATGTTACCAACATACCCGTATAATCCATATTCTCCTCCGTAATAAATCTGCATAAAATAAAGTTTACCCTTAAGAACCCCATCACTCTTATTTTAACACCTGTGCCGACATAAAACAAGATGAATTTTACAAAATTTTTATTTTTTCTTAACC
>JAJQBF010000291.1 GCA_021203425.1 Clostridiales bacterium
GTATATATAAATACCGTTATTTTCGGTAAAATATCCGAATCCCTTTTTCAAATCAATAACAGCTATAACATTCTCACCCGAAACAAGCAGGGGATATTTATGTCTGTCTTCGGGGTTTATCTTTTTTTCGGAGAAAATCTTCTTTATTTCCTGTCTGCCCCCTTTTATGGGCAGTCTGTCGCCGCTGCGCTTTGTTCTGACCCTCAGGGGAAAAACAAGCTTTTCTTCTCTCAAAATACCGTATTCCTTTTCATCTCGTTTATGTCGGCTCAAAAGTATTTTAATCCCTGCCTCGGCAATAATAACCTCTTTTTCAAGCTGAATTTCATATTCATATTCACAGCCGATATTTTCAAAGCTGCCTATAATAAGCCTGTTAAACTCCTTTCGGCCTTCAAGTCCCTCTATAAGGGCAATTTTTCTGCCGTTTTTGCCCTTGCAGAGCTTTTTCAAATCTTCAATGTGTTTATACTCTATATCCTGTCCCTTTTTTGTCAGAGGCAGACAGGCAAGCCGCAAAATTCTTCCGACCAAAACATCATTTTCTTTGTTAAGTATATCACAGTCAAGAACAATCCTTTTGTTACTTCTGCTGATAACCGCTTTTTCACAGCCTTTTCGGCTTTCTTCCTCTAAAAACTCATTCTCTTTTCTGAATATAACCGAACTTCTGTAAAGGGTTTCCACAATATTTGGGTTAAAATCTCTCTCTATTTCCGGCAAAAGCTTAAGTCTTATTCTGTTTCTTGTGTATTCCGTGTTTGAATTCGTGCTGTCTGTAATATGCTCGAAGTCACCTAAATAATCTTCGATTTCGGCTCTTGTAAGGCAGAGAAGGGGTCTTATTATTTTATCTCTTTTAGGCAGAATTCCCCCAAGCCCTTTAAGCCCCGTTCCTCTCAAAAGCCGTTGGAGCATTGTTTCCGCATTGTCATTTTTGTTGTGGGCAAGGGCAATCCTTTCGGCACCTGTTTTTTCCACTGTTTCTTCAAAAGCCTTATAGCGGTAAACCCTTCCGCATTCCTCTTCCGTAAGCCCCTCTTCTTTTGCCAAGCGGGGGATATCATAGGAAAATCTTATAAACTCAACTTTGAGCTTTTTACAAAGAAAAGCGGCAAATTCTTCGTCACGAAGAGCCTCATCTCCCCTTATATTGTGGTTAACGTGCACCCCATATATCCTAAGCCCGTATTCACTCTGTAAATCTATAAGCATCTTCAGCAGACAGACTGAATCCGCTCCCCCCGAAAGCCCCACAACAACTCTGTCGCCGAAACTCAAAAGTTCATTTTCTTCTATGTAATTTTTGACCTTGTTAATCATATTGATTCTCCTCTGTTGGCTTTTAAAGGAAGTATTGCCAAAACCTCACTCCGAATATGGCACAATCGGCGCCTCTGCAATTTAGCTCCGCCTCCCTAATTATACCCCCTTACACTCCTAAAATCAATAGATTTTCGCAACAAGAACGGTTATATCATCGGGAATCATTCCGCCGTAATTATATTTAACCCTTTCAAACAGCGTTTCACAAAGTCTCGGGTAAGAAAGGGCTGCATATTCCTCAATAGTGTTTATAAGTCCGCCTAAAGCTCTGCCCTCTGCTTTAAAGGAATCTGCCGCTCCGTCCGTTACCATAATTATGGTGTCATTCTTTTTCAGCTTATACTCCAGAATCTGAGGGCTTATTTCCGTAAGAATTCCCATAGGCAGGCTCTCACCTCTGATTTCCGTAACACGTCCGTTTCTTAAGATATAAGTTGGACAGGCTGCCGTTTTTATTATAGATGTATCGCCGCTGTAAAGATTTATTATACAGGCATCAAGAGTAGCAAAGCTATCTTCACCGGTGTTTATTTCGAGACAGGTGTTAATAAGTCTTATAGATGCCTCTTTGGAAAAGCCTGAAGAAATAAATTCTCTGAAAAGGTCAAGAGAGGCGGCACTTTCCTCGCTTGCCGCCTGTCCGCTGCCCATACCGTCGGAAAGGGCAAGAAAATATGTTCCGTCTTTAAGCTTTGTAAAGGTATGATTGTCTCCAGAAACCCTCTTTCCGCTTCTAGGTTCCTTAAAAATTTTAACGCCGACGTGGGGCCTGTTTTCACCTATAAAGCGAATTGTGCATAAAACCTTGTTATATCTGTCATAAACCGCAATGCCCCCTTCCTTCATAATTTTTTCCGTTCCGTTTTCGTTTATAACTTCAATAATCCTGTCAGTATTCAGCTTTGTACAGTCGCAGTTCCTCAGCGTCACAAGAATTTCAAGCCGCCCTCCGGCTGTTCTTCCTGCGGAAAGAGATTTTACATTAATTTTTTATTCTTTGAGACAGTTCAGCAGCCTAAGACTTAAGCCTTTATCGAAAGACAAGTCATTTCTGAAACTGAATGACAGATTAAAAAGCAGCTCCGCAACAGATTCAAGATAACACCTCATAACAGCCCTTGTCTTATTAAACCTGTTTATCCAAATTATGTTAAGATGTTCTGTTTCCCAAACCTTTTCGGCTGTTTGAACAAAAGAAGAAAAAGCCATACATGAACGCTTAAAATCATAGGAAATTCCCGAAGCATCAATATAACCCTTTTCTTCCATATTGATAAACATTTTGCAAATTGAATCATATGTAACATAATAATTTTTGTCCCAGCAAAACGTCTTAAGGCTGCAGCCCATACACATTCTTGCAGCAACTTCACCGGTCATTCTGTTGTAAATATTTTCTTCTTCACTCGTTTCCTTAAAATCCGCAAAGGCCGCACCAAGGCTTCTGAAAGAAAAAGAATAGCTTTTCAGCGTATTTTCCACCATAGTGTAAACCTGTTCAATATATTCTTCCGGCTCTCTTATTCCCGTATTGAAAACCGAACTCAGCCTGTAATAAATTCTGTCAGGCATAAACAAAAATAAAGTGGCGGAAAATACTGCTCCGCTGACATAGTTCAAATTCAAAAACTCTCTGTCAAATTTTAAGGAAAGCAAAAACAGGCTTGTGATAAAAATTCCGGCGGCAAAACCTCTGTTCCGACCTCTTACAAAGCCGGTCAAAAATCCGCCGAGAGAAAGCAAAGGAAACAGGCTCAGTCCGAAACTTCCCTGCAAAATAAGCATAAAGGCTACAACAGAGCCGCAGCAGGCTCCGGCAGCCGAACCGAATTTATAAGAAACCATAAGCAAAAACATAACAGTCGGAACGACAAAAACCTCTGCACCGAAAAACCTTATGTCTACCGTTCCGCAAATCACAATCCCTATAATAACAATAAGACTTATGACTTCTTCCGTTGTTATAAGCTTTCTTGCTCTGCGAGGGTCTATAAGCCCGAAACCTCTGTCTAAAACATAGCTTACAAAAAAGGAAAAAAATGCCTCAATTACATTGATAAACAAATAGTAAGGAGAAAAGCCGTAAAACACACCGAAAAGTCCTCCGCCTAAAATCACAGCCCCAAAAGGCACAAGCCCAACAGAATAATCTCTCTCCGGGAATTTTTTTGAAACCATTGGATTTACAATCAAAAAGCAGGCAAATACAAAAAAGTATTTGCACATATAAACATTAAGCCCCTTTGAAATCATTCCAAGTAAAGAGGCAGCACCGCAGACCGCCCCAAGCATAGGGCCGAAACAAGCGCAGGCAGCAAAGGCAAAAGGCGAAAAAAAATTCAAACAGCCGCACTCTGCCAAACAAAAAGCAAATTATAATCGGTAAAACATTGTAAATTTTTATGTATTTAAAAATTTCTTTTATTCTTTTCAAAATAATCACTCCTTGGCTTTCATTATATTTTACCCCATATAAAACATCTATCGAATTTTGCCCGATTATTTATTAATTCGAAAACAACTTTCACCAACTTTTTTCATATTGCCCGTTAAGATGAGTTACCCAAATCTAACTGTCTGCCATAATTCAAATTATATGAATTTGAGTAGTTACAAAAATTATTAATAAAATATTTAAAAAATAAACTTATAATAAAAAAATAATCTTAATAAATATATTCTACGCCAAATAAACACCTTAACAATAAATTAAACTTTCTGGCTG
>JAJQBF010000271.1 GCA_021203425.1 Clostridiales bacterium
TTCTACCAAGCCTGATTCTGTAAGAGCTTCTATATTTATTCTTATTTTCTTTTCTTCTGCTTTTATATATTCTGCTATTTCGCTTACAGAAGAGCGGTTAAGCTGTTTAAGCGTGTTCAGAATCATCAGAGAATATATAGGCAGGCTGCGGCCTAACTTCTTTTGTTCATCGGAAACCATTTTAATAAAGGCTTTGTCCATAGGTCCTTTGGATATGAAAAGTCTTACCATAGATGATGTTGAATTGGCGTAATCAGGGGTAAACCTTCAGTATAAAAGAGAGCCTTCATATATTCGGTCAATTCCTCTGCCTGTGCGTTCAGCCAAGCCTATGCGTTTTAAAGCATCAGCCAAAACTGGGTTTCTTCCGTGAGGTTCGGCTTCAAGAAGATTATCTGCTGTAATGCCGTCAATGAATCCGCCGGGATTTGATACAGTCATTCCCTCATCTTTAATCTGAATAAGAACTCGGCCTAAAACTGAGTAATCTCTATGGCAAAAAGCATTTACAAGCGATTCTCTGAAAGCTCGTGGTTCTATATCCGGTATTGAGATTCTGAATAAGCCTATTTCCATCTCTTCAAAACGGTTTTCCGCATTAAAATATTCTGTTATTTTCTCAAAAGCGGCAAGTATAGGTGAATAGAATGAATCATTTACTTTTATATTGGTGCCGGAGAAAATTTGTATTGCCGCTTCTGCTGTAGGCATATGCTTTAATATTGATTCTTTTCGTCCAATAAGAAGTAAACCGCAGAAGGTTGGAGTAGGTATGCCGTTGACGTTTGTAACAATCCTTAAGGTCTTGTCCAAATCCTCGTCATTTAATTCAAGAAGTGCCTGATCACCTCTGTATGAACGTATAATGTTACGCAAACGTTCTCTTTCAACAGGATCAAGGTCATTATAATCAGCATCCGGTACAGGCTGTGCGGAAAAATCAAAAAGGCTCAGTGATGACAGTCTTGATGATATTTCATAAGGATACATGGGAATGTTTTCGGGCGTTCCGTCAATTTTGATTCTTCTTCTCTGAATTTTTCCCTCAGATGATGCTATAACTGAACGGCTCTTAGGTACTTCAATCTTTAAAACAGGAAGCTCATAATCAATAATTTCTGTTCTTACCGATACTGCCGGAACAGTTTTGTTGGCAATAAATGCTCCAAGCCTTGTAATATCCCTGTGAGATTTGTGAAGTCCTGTAATATCGCCGTTATTTTCAACACCCAGATACAGGTTTCCGCCTTCTGTGTTGGCAAAAGCCACAACCGCATCAATTATATCTGTATCGGGCAGCGGACCTCTGTCGCTTTTAAACTCATTTTTCATATCTTCGTTAAAGCCTATATTTTTCACAAAAACACCTCCGTTAATTATGATTATATCTCACGCGTGAGATTATGTCAACAAAAATATCTCACGCGTGAGATTATTTATGAGATTTCGTGAGATTAAGATGATGAAAAAAAGAAGCAGATAATTATGCTGCATCTGCTTCTTTTATAATAAACAACTTATTTATCAAGGCTGTTTAGAGGATTAAGTTTCTCCGATAAAACGTTGGCTGCCTTTTCATCGGCAGTCTTAACAGCATGGGAATAAATATTTGAGGTGGTCGAAACTGAAGAGTGTCCCAGTCTTTTAGAAACGGTGGGTATATTTATACCATTAGCTATAAGAAGTGAAGCATTTGTATGTCTCAGTGAATGGGGTGTGAATTTCGGAAGATTGTACTTCTTAACAAAATCATTTGTCCACGCTGTAATACTTTCGGGATTCATAGGTGTACTGTCATCCTTTATAAATAACCTGTCATTGGGCACATATTCGGCAGTGCCGTCTGCATAGGTTATTAAAATCTCATTATGCCATAAATCACCCATTTTCTGCTTTGTTTCTTCCCAGTAGGCTCTGTATTCTTCAAGCAGAGGAAAAATACCGTCAGGCAGTGTAATAGTTCTCTGAGATGAAAAGGTCTTTGTATCCTTTGTAATGATGCCCATAGAGGGAACATATTGGCTTGTCCTGTAAATATGCAGCAGCTTGTTTTTAAAGTCTACATCTTTCCACTCAAGCCCCATAAGCTCACCTCTTCGCATTCCGGAATAAACCAATAACCCAATAGCTGTTCGCCATTTTATAGATTCCTGTTGAAGACAGCTGAAAACCTCTTGTATTTCTTCATCATCAAG
This sequence comes from Clostridiales bacterium, assembly GCA_021203425.1. Taxonomy (GTDB): domain Bacteria; phylum Bacillota; class Clostridia; order Lachnospirales; family CAG-274; genus JAJQCI01. The sequence continues at coordinate 2,196 of JAJQBF010000271.1, forward strand.
AAAGGCTGCTTCCTTCCTCGGCACTCTCGGAGCCTTCATATAATCTCTTGAAGCTATGTTATAAGGAACAAGATGATCCCTTGTAGCCTGTCTTAAAATAACACCTATAAGCCTGTGATGGTGCAAAATAGTTTTATCAGCATAATGCATCTCGCCTATATGTATTTTGAAAAGCTTATTTTCGGGAACATTTAAAGCTTTAGAAAGTGCTTCTGCTGTTTCAATTGTGACGTGATTACCTTTTAATGCACTCCTTATAGTACTCTGAGATATACCCGAAAGCTTTGCCAGTTTTACTTTCGATAACCCCTTTTTATTAACTACCTTAACAAGCTTTGTTGCCACAGCATAATTGCCTCTTGTGCTGACTCCCTTTTCACGCATATTATTATAGAAGGACTGCAGGTGGTGTGACTGTAAATTAATTAGCTTGATGTTACCTATAGCTAAATTAATATTTACAAGCAAGTCCTTAAATCTTCTAGAGCTTGTAACCTTCAAAAAGGCATTATAAATATCGGGCTTTTCAGCCTTAATCTTTTTTGGTATCAAGCCTTGAAGTATTAACATTAGCCCAAGTCACAAAATACTTATCGCTGTTGGCTGTTTCACAATTCTGCATATAAGCCTTAACCTCCTGCTCAATCTGAGCTTTTTCTGTTTCAAGTTTACTGATAAGATTAACAACCTCATCTCTGCGTTTCAGCTTATCATCAAACCCCACAAGCATAATACTGCTGTCTTTCCTTGCTCTATGGAAATACTTCTCCAAAACCTCGTCACAGGCTTCTGAACCATCGGGATCGGGCATAACCTCGGGAATAATATTATTCTCCCAAAAATCCTTTTCAATTTTTATAAGGTCGGAAATAACATCATTGTCCCAAGTAATTTTGGCATATTTAAACTCTTTTCCGAGAATTACAACGGCAATATACCAAGTTTTCTTCCATGTTACAGCCATTATTCAGAATTTTTGCTTTCGCAAAAACGGCTTCGCCGCCGAACATCTTTTCGGTTCTTAGTGATATCACTGTATAAGATAGTAAGCCGGTATTTCTCCGTTCTTCCACTTATCTGCACTGTAGGTACTGGCTGTCTTACATTTAAGTCCGGCATCTTCTCCAACAATAAGCCTGTCAACATCGGCTATCATAAAGGGATATTCTTCACTTCTGTACATAAAATTAGATTTCCGAACCTTTAACCCCGTTTCTTCCGAAAATCTTTTCGCAACATAGTCTTCAAGATCTCTTCCCTGTCTCATAGCCTCATTATCATCAAAGCTGATTTCATCACAGGTCTTATCTCTAAAAACTTTCATAGCACTGCTGTAAGGATTAAGTCCGCACACTGCTCCGGCATCGGAACCACCAATACCCGTTTTTCTAATCTTAAGCCATTCCTCCCTACTCATACCGTTTAAAGAAATCTTCAAGCACATATAAATCACTCCAATCTAATTTTACAATTTGCAGTCATACCTCCCACACTGCCCTAAAAATTTTATTTCTTCACAAAGCCAAGCCGCCAAACGAACAACACCTGTACTCCTGATATTTACAGTGCTTGTCCGTTTGGCTTTGTTGTCTTCGTTCACAAATAAAATTTTCATTGCGGCAGCTCGGTATGCCTGCAATAAATTAAATAACTATTAACTTTTGTTGTCCTTATCGTCTTTTCTGAACTTGTCGGCAAGTAAGATAATAATCTCCAAGGCAGCACAGCCGGCGATCTTTAAAACCTTTTCCAAGTTAGCCATAAGAAATTCCTCCAATCATAAAATATTGTAAAACACTTATAAGTATTTCAAAAGGATAGTATATAAGTGAAAACAATCTCTTTACGGA
>JAJQBF010000041.1 GCA_021203425.1 Clostridiales bacterium
GTATTAAGGGCGATAAAGAAATAAATCGGAAAATTATATATAATTTCAAGAAAGAAGGACTATTATGAGAAAGAAATTTTTATTTGCATCAGCGGCTGTTTTGCTGTGCTTTTGCCGTTTGACAACTGCTTTTGCGGACGAAATAACCTTAAATATTAACGGTTCCCCTCTGACAACAGATGTTTCAGCCAGAATTATTGACGGAAGAGTAATGGTTCCCGTCAGGGCAATTTTCGAGGCTGTAGGGGCAGAGGTTCAGTGGGACCCCGATATGAAAGACATAACGGGTACCAAAGGCGAAAGAACGGTTATAATGAGGGTAGATAGTATAATTGAAAGAATTAATGGGGTTGAATATGAAATGGACGTTATGCCCGTAATTTCCGGCGGAAGAACACTTGCTCCGGCAAGATATGTTGCCGAGGCTTTCGGCTATTCGGTATATTGGGACGCCGAAACGGAAACGGTTGATATAGTTGGCGGAGAAACCGCCCCAGAGAGTGAAGACTCTGTAAATTCTATGGGCATAGACAACGAATTGTTCAATAATGTGAAAGATGTTTTTGAAGGATATGTCGAAAAAATTTCCGATTGTACAACCGATGATGCTACCCAGGCGGTAATTGATGAATTTTATGATGAAAACAGTTTTTTCGGCTTGGCGGATTACAGTGATTATTACTATAATACCCAAGATGATGATGAGGCTGCTTTTATAGAATATGTGGCTGTGGCTACGGCATATATTGTCATTGCAAAGGATATGGACTTGACGGAAACAAAGGAAGGCAGCGCAGCTTACCCCACAAATTTCAGAGACTGCCTTGCTATTGCAAGAACAATTTTTGATGTATCGGACAATAGTGAAGCAAAGGCTCTTGTGGGCAATATCAATAACTGTTTGGAAGATTCAATAGAAAAAACCCGTGCCTCAAGGTAAAATTTTATAATCATTTTTATTATATATTGACTTTTACTTAAAAAAGGCTCTTTCCGTTTACGGAGAGAACCTTTTTTCGTGAAACTCATTGCAAAAATCATTAAAGGAGAAAAAAAGAATGATAGTCGGTTTTCCGACTGTAATAATATTATTAACAGAACCGTTCTTTTTATACCTCTTTTCAGATTATTTTTTCCGGGAAAACAATGATTAATTCGCCGAAACAGATTTGAAGGTGCGGTGAGCTGATTAATCAGCGGTTTTCTATATAATATCCGCTTATAAAAAACAATATTACATAGAATACTATAAAAACAACCGTTGCCGCAAGACTGCCGTACAAAAAAATTACGGAAAAGATTACGGCTGAGCCTATAAGAAAGGTTAAGGCATTTAACAAAATCATAAGCCCGAAAATATAATACCATTTTCCGCAGTGTTTTGCAGTGGTCATAGCCGTATAGCAGTTTAAGTAGAAGAGAATAATACTTAAAAAGCCGAAAACGGTTATTGTAACTCTGGTTCCCCTGAAAGCCGCAAATGTTATAAGACCGATATACAAAACGGAATATACAAAGCCCCACAAAAGTTTTGAAAAGACTTTTTTTGCTCCTCCTACAGGCAGCATATTTATTATTGTGGAATTTTTGCCCATATAGTCATTCCAAAATTAATTTAAATTTAAAACCGCCGTTAGGAAAAGCCCTATGCCGAGAATATAAACATAGCTTTTTCCCACTCCGCTGAAAAATATTTGGAGTATTAACAAAAACAAGTACAGAGGAATAAGTTTTTTTGCCGTATATTTAAAATCATAAATTACCAAAACCGTATGCCTCCTTATAAAAATCTTCAGCACCTTTGCCTGTTCTGATTCTTATTTCTTCAACCGATTTACAGAGCTTTACTCTGCCCTCGTGCATAAAAACAACATCGTCAAGAAGGGGTTCAATTCCTCTTAAAATTTCCGTTGAAATAATAATAAGAGGGTGGGTTTCAAAGGTCCTGAAAACCTCTTTTAAATAAAATTCCCGTTCTGACCCGTCATAATAATTAAGGGGTTCGTCTAAAACATAAAGGTCAGCACTTCCCGAGCCTAAAACGCAAAGCGCCGTAAGCTGGTTTATACCCTTGTTGTTTGCAATTTTTTGCTCTGTATCCATACCGAAGGTTCTCATAAGGTCAATTGCCTTTTTTCTGCTGAAATCGGGATAGAAGGTTTCGTAAAAGTCGAAAATTTCGGAAATGGTTTTAAATTTTGAAATATCGTCTTCGCTCAAAAGAAACCGTAATCTTTTTTTTGTGTCTTTTTTGATTTTCTTTCCGTCAAACAGGATTTTTCCTTCGGTCTGTCTTTCAATTCCGCAGATTAATTTGCAGAGGGTTGTTTTTCCGGCGCCCTTTTCGCCCAAAAGCCCCACAGTTCTGCCTTTGTGAAGACCTATGGAGATGTCTTTAAGGATTTTTGTCTCTCCATAGCTTTTTTCTGCGGAAATAAGTTTTAAAAAATAATCTTCCATAAAAATCACCTTATGCCCTTAAATACCGTAAAAATTCTTAAACAGCTTAACTCCGCTTTCTATATCTTTGCTGCCGCAAAGCTCTCTTGCCGAGTGCATTCCCAAAACAGGCAGCCCTATATCCGTAAAGGGTATGCTTAAGTTTGCGGAAAGAGCCGCTCCTATTGTACTTCCGCCTTTTATGCCGGAACGGTTATAAAAGCTTTGAACATCAACACCGGCATCAAGGCATATATCTCTGAAAGCAGCGCCGGCATAAAGTTCTGTTGAGTAGCTTTTTGATGCAGCATATTTTATAACAATTCCTCCGTTTAAAACGGGAAAGTTTGAAATATCAAATTTCTCGGCATAGTTGGGGTGGTAAGCATGAGCAAGATCGGCGGAAACACCTATGGAATCTCCGAGACCTTTGTAAAAATCTTCTTCCGAATATTCCATTGCAAAGGAAATTCGCTCCATACAATTTCTTATAAAGGAGGACTTAGCCCCTTCGGAGGATAAGCTGCCTACTTCTTCATGGTCGGTGAAAACTGCCATATTTATATACTCACGGCTTCTTTCTTTTTTAAAACCTTCCATAATACAGTAGACCATAAGCAAATCGTCAAGACGGGGAGCGGAGACGAAGTCTTTTTCAAGTCCTACCTCCGAGCCTTTTTCGTAGTTGTAAACCGTAAACTCATAATCAAGAATATTTCCGTAAGCAACCCTTGCCTCTTTGGCAATATATTTTTCAAAGTTAAAATCCTTGTCTTTGCTTAAAATTCCGCATATAGGCAGAGTGTCCTTTTGGAGATTAATCTCTTCCTTTTTACCGAAATGAGGGGCAAGAGAGGGTATTGTAAGCATGGGACGCTTAAAGTCCATATAAATTTCCGTAGGTTTTAAGGGGGTTTCGCCGCTTATAACAAGTCTGCCGGCAAAGGAAAGAGGTCTGTCAAACCAGCTTGATGAAACAACTCCTCCGTAGCTTTCCGTATTGAGCTTAATATAGCCTTTATCAATAAGAGTAGGATTTTTCTTTATTTTAAAGGCAGGACTGTCTAAATGAGCAGCCGCTATTTTGAACATAGGCATCTTAAGGTTTTGACCTACGGTAAAGGCTAAAACACAGGAGGCATTTTTAACAACATAATAAGAGCCGCCACGTTTAAGTCTGAAGTCAGAATTTTCTTCAAGCCTTTCAAAGCCGTAATCGTCAAGTTCCTTACATATATATTTGGCCCCGAAAGCTGCCTCGGGGCAATTTCCTATAAATTCGATAAGTTTTTCAGCATTATTCATATTATCATCCTTTTTTTGTCTGAACCGATATAATTTTTTATTTTTCAGATATTATTTTCCACTTATAATCTTATAAATACAAAGGCAATTTGTCAAGACAAAATTTGATTTTTAAGCAAAAATTAAACTATAAGACAGTGCCGGCTGCGAAAGAGAGGCTTTGGGAGGGAGCCGGCGGATTTGTTACGATTTATTAAAGTTGTGATAATTTATTACAAAAGTATTGGCTATTTCTTTTAAATATGTTATAATTATACTTATTCAATTAAATATTCAGAGAAAAAGTTATATAT
>JAJQBF010000258.1 GCA_021203425.1 Clostridiales bacterium
GCGAAGTGGTTATATAATAGACAAGGGAAAAATTTTATTCCCTGTATAGCCCTTGTATTGGAGGAATAAACTTGAAAGAATTTGTTAAACAAAATCGTGAATATGTTTTTAATATTTTAAATGACGGTGAGGCTGCATTGTTCTTTTCAGGCGGTCTTGTCAAAAAAACAGGAGACGAAGACTATCCCTTTTTGGTAAACAGAAATTTTTATTATATGACAGGTCTTCGTGACAAAAACTTAATTTTATATCTTGAAAAGGCAAAGGGCGCAACCCGTCAGGTTTTGTTTTTGGAGCGTCCCGACCCGGAGAAGGAAAAGTGGGTAGGGGAGGTCATAAAAGAAACCGAGGCAAAAGCTCTGAGCGGTATCGAATGTATCAAATATACAGACGGATTTAACGAAGAAATCGAAGACAGTCTGTTTAAAAACAGAATAGGCGCTGTTTATTTAGATATGGAAAAAAGAAGGTTTTCCGACAGCTCTCAGGCTCTTCTGTTCGGTGAATTTTTGAAAAAAAGATATCCCTATATTGATGTCAGAGATATTTATCCGGCTGTTTCCGACAGGAGAACAATAAAAGCCGAGGCGGAAATCGAAAATATAAAAAAGGCAGTTGAAATTACAAAAAAGGGAATTTACTCAATGATGAAGAATGTCAAGCCGGGAATGTATGAATATGAGGTTGAGGCATATTTTGACTTTGAGCTTAAAAAAGCCGGAGTTTTTGACAAAGCTTTTTCTTCTATTGTGGCAGGGGGTATAAACGGAACCGTTCTGCACTACTCACGCAATAACTGCCTGATAAAAGAAAACAGCCTTGTTCTTTGCGACGTAGGGGCAGCGTGGAATTTATACAGCGGCGACATAACGAGAACCTTTCCGGCAAACGGAAAATTCACTCAGAGACAGAAAGATATATATAACATTGTTTTGGAAGGAAATTATTTAATTCAGGATATGATTAAAGAGGGAATTCCTTTCAAGAGCCTTAATGAAAGCCTTAAGGACTATTATGCCGAGGAGCTTAAGACAATAGGTCTTATAAAAGAAAAAGACGAGGTGTCAAAATATTATTGGCATGGTATAAGTCATCTTTTGGGGCTTGAAACCCACGATGTGGGGCGGCATAACGAGGGTCTTTTAAAAGCCGGAATGGTTTTAACCGTTGAGCCGGGGCTTTATATAGCCGAAGAGGAAATAGGCATAAGAATAGAAGACGATGTTGCCGTAACGAAAGACGGCTGTGTTAATTTGTCTGCCGATATAATAAAGAAACCGGAAGACATCGAGAATTTTATGCTGTAGGCTCGGCGGTGAAATATGATAAAATTTGAAAAAGATTTATATGAGCCTGTAAAGGAGCTTTTTCAGGCTGAGGGCTATGAGGTTAAGGGAGAGGTTAAAGACTGTGATATTATGGCTTGCCGTGACAACGAAATTGTTATATGCGAGCTTAAACTTCACTTTAATTTAAAGCTTGTTTATCAGCTTATTGACAGAAAAAGGATAAGCCAAGCTGTTTACGGGGCGGTTCTTATGCCGAAACAGAAAAAAAACAGACAGAATATGTTAAGGCTTGTTAAAGAAATCGACTGCGGACTTATATTTGTTTCGGAGGAAACGGGCTTTGCGGAAATTGTTTATAACCCCGTCGGAGATGAAAAAAAAGCAAATAAGCGTACACAGCGGCTTAAAAAGGAATTTGAAAACCGCAGCTTTGACAACAGCGGCGGTGTAACAGGAACAAAGCTTATGACAGCCTATAAAGAACAGTCAATAAAGCTTTTATGTTATTTACAGGCTTTGGGAGAAGCAAAGCCGTCACAGCTCAGAAAACTTGGCTTTCAAGACAATGTAGGGGCTGTGTTGAGAAACAACTACTACGGCTGGTTTGAAAAGGTAAGAAAAGGTGTTTACACTCTTTCCGACTTAGGCAGGGCGGCTGTTGAATATAAGGAGTATGAAAAGCAGACGGAATATTTCCGTCGTGAAACGGAGGAGAAAAATGTACAGATTATCAAGAAATGACAAATGCTGGTGCGGCAGCGGAAAAAAATATAAGCAGTGCCACGAAAGGTCGGACGAAAGAATTTTAATGCCCTTAAAAAGACAGGGTTATCTTATTCCCCCAAGAAGACTTATTTTAAACGGAGAACAGATTCAGGGCATAAGGGAAAGCGCTAAAATTACCGTAGGTATTCTTGACCGCCTTGAAGATATGGTTGAAGAAGGAATAACCACAAACGAGATTAACGAATTTGTTCATAAATACACAATAGACCACGGCGGAATTCCGGCGCCTTTAAATTACCAGGGTTTTCCGAAAAGCTGCTGTACGTCAATAAACAATGTCATAGCCCACGGAATCCCCGACAAGACGGTTCTTAAAAGCGGCGACATTGTAAACATAGATATAACCACAATTTTAAACGGCTATTATTCTGACGCAAGCAGAATGTATATGGTAGGTGAGGTTGCACCTAATGCCAAAAAGCTGGTAGAGGTTACAAAAGAGTGTATGTACGCCGGAATTAAGGCAGTAAAGCCTTACCGCCCTGTCAGCGACATAGGAAACGTTATAAACGAAATTACCGACAAACACGGCTATGGTGTCGTAAGGGATTTATGCGGTCACGGTGTAGGTGTAAAGTTTCACGATGACCCACTTGTAGAGCATTACCGTCAGAAAAGACCTACTATGATAATGGTTCCCGGAATGGTTTTCACTATTGAGCCTATGATAAACGAGGGCACATGGAGAGGCAGAACCTTAGCCGACAACTGGACATTTATAACGCAGGATAATAAGCTGTCTGCCCAGTGGGAGCATACCATTGTAGTAACGGAAGACGGCTGTGAAATTCTTACAAAATAGGAGGCAGTATGGAATTAAAACCTATTCTCATAAATGACGGCAAAATACACCCTGCTTTTATAATTGTTCCCGGCGGCGGCTATAACCACCTTTCAAACCACGAAGGGGACAATGTGGCGGAGCGGCTTAATAAATACGGCATAAACTGCTTTGTACTTAAATATGACTTTATGTTTCCGAAATCTCTTCAGGACATAAAGCGAGCCGTTCGTCTTGTGCGTTATAATGCCGAAAAATATAATATTGACCCTGACAGGGTAGGGGTTATGGGTTTTTCCGCCGGAGCGCATCTTGCAGGGCTTTGTGCAGAACATTTTGACAGGTTTGAGGAGGAGCCGGCAGAACCCTGTGACAGACTTTCCGCCCGTCCGGATATGTGCTGTCTTTGTTACCCTGTTGTAACTCTTTCTAAGCCTTGGGGACATATGGGTTCAAGAATAACATTAAACGGAAGAGATGATTTGGGAGAGGTTCTCTCACTCGAAAATTCAGCCTGTAAGGATATGCCCCCTGTTTTTGTCTGGCATACATTTGAAGATAAAAGTGTTCCCTATGAAAACAGTGTTGAACTTGCCAAGGCGGTAAATTCTGTCGGGGCTGAATGTGAACTTCATATTTTCCCCAAGGGAAGACATGGCTCCGACTTGGCGGAGAATATCCCCGGGACGAAAAACTGGGATTCACTTTTTATTGACTTTCTCGAAAGACACGAATTTTTATAAGCATATCATATTTTTTATAATTTTTCTATCCGCCCGTGCACATACTTAAGTATAGACACGGGCGGGTGATTTTTACGGAAAGAATGTATAATATAAAGCGCAAAGAGGCTATAAACATAAAGGACGGTTCTCGGCTGGGTTTTGTCAGCGATGTTGTTTTAGACGAAAAAAGCGGCAGAATAAACTCTCTTATTGTGCCGGCAGCCTCAAAGTTTTTCGGTCTTTTGGGCGGCGAAAGGGAATATAAAATTGACTGGGGAGAAATTAAGGTTATGGGAGCCGATTATTTGCTTATAGATACCGATGTAGAGAAACTTTTGGAGAAAAAACAGGATTCGTTTAAAATCTAATTGCAATTTGCAAGAAATTTTATTGACAGAATTTTTCAATTATGATAAAATGTTATTTGTAACAATAAAAAGACTGCACATAA
>JAJQBF010000074.1:0-1615 GCA_021203425.1 Clostridiales bacterium
ACTAAATGTTTCCCAAGGTAACTTCCACTTCTAATTCCACTGTGGAATTTACTTTTGGAATTTACCTTTTAAAATTTTTTTTTGTATTTTAAAAATTAATCCTTGACAAATCGTAAAATGCGTGTATAATAAAAGATGTCGGTTGGGAAAAATCGACATAAGAAATATAATGCCGGGGTGTAGCGTAGCTTGGTAGCGCGCCTGAATGGGGTTCAGGAGGTCGCAAGTTCAAATCTTGTCGCCCCGACACACTTAAAACCGATTTCTTAAAAGAATCGGTTTTTGTTATATGCGGACTTTTTAAATTTTTCACGCAAAAAAGATAAGATGATTATTTTTGCGGTTGATTTCTTGAGGGTAAATATATTTATGGACAAAATTAAATTCGGACTTAACGGAAATAAACTGAAGATAATAGGCGCAGTATCGATGACAGCCGACCATATAGGCTATATGCTCCTTCCCGATGAGGTGATACTGAGAGCCGTCGGCAGACTTGCCTTTCCTTTGTTTGCCTACTTTATTTATCAGGGCAGTATATATACCCGAAATAAGCTTAAATACTTTTTACAAATTTCAGGTATAGGGCTTTTGTGTATTTTGGGCTATTATGTTTATTGCCGTGAGGTATATATAAATGCACTTATTACTTTTTCAATGTCTGTTTGTATTTTATATTGTATACAGTTTTTTAAAGAAAGACTCAAACAAAATAATATTTTAGGTTGTCTGACGGGTGCAGCGGGGACGTTTCTTTTTATCGGACTCAGTTACTTTGTATGCAGCTGTATAGATGTTGACTATGGCTTTCAGGGGGTTATGCTGCCGGTTTTTGCCGAAATATCGGCCTCCTTTTGCCGAAGTTCCGTCAAAGAGACAGTTATCAAATTTTCTCTTGTAGGCTTTGCTCTGGGCTTAATATGGCTGTCTTACAGGTTCGGAGGCTTGCAATATATATGTTTGTTTTCTCTTCCTTTTTTATTTTTATATAACGGCAGCAGAGGCAGCCTTAATATGAAAAGTTTTTTCTACTGGTTTTACCCTCTGCATTTTCTCCTGATAGGCGGAGCTGACTGTATAATAAATTTCTTAAAATAAAATTTTTCGGGAAATTTAATTTATTATTGCCATATTTACATATTTATTGTATAATATATATGTTTCGGGAGATTTTTTTAAGTCCGGGAGGAAGAAATATGAAAAGATGTATGATTATACTTTTTTGCGCAGTTGCGGTTATGTATGCGGCAATTAATTACAATATAAAGAAAATAGGTCAATATATGCTAATAAGCGCCGGAGAGGGTCACAGTATGGCAGTAACGGAAGACGGAAGTCTTTATACATGGGGCTGGAACCACAGCGGCGCACTGGGAAACGGAACTGACAAAGACGAGGTCGAACCTTTGAAAATAATGGACGGGGTTAAGGCAGTCAGCGGCGGAGCCGAATACAGTATGGCAGTGACAGAAGATGGAAGTCTTTACGTATGGGGCTGTAATGAATTCGGTCAGCTCGGAAACGAAACAACAGAGGATATAACAACTCCCTTAAAAATAATGGACGGGGTTAAGGCAGTAAGCGCCGGCGAAACCCACAGTATGGCAATAACCGA
>JAJQBF010000074.1:1625-2338 GCA_021203425.1 Clostridiales bacterium
AGCGCCGGCGAAACCCACAGTATGGCAATAACCGATTACGGCATACTTTATGCATGGGGAAGAAACTCCAGAGGGCAGCTGGGCAGCAGAACGACAAAGGACATAAAAACCCCGAGGAAGATAATGAATGACGTTAAGGCAATAAGCGCCGGTGATTCTTACAGTATGGCAATAACCGAAGAAAACAGCCTTTATACATGGGGCGGAAATGCCCGTGGTCAGTTCGGAAACGGAACAAACGAAGATTCATATATTCCTCAAAACAGTATAGGTCTTCCTTAAGGATAAATATAAAATCAAATCTTTAAAAATTATGTCGTTTACAATGTGTCAGGAAGGAAGAAAAGTGAAAAAATTTATAAGCGTACTTTTATGTGCATCGCTGTTTTTTATCGGCAGCAGCCTGCGGAAGTACGTCAAACAGTGAAACGGAAACCGGAAATATTAATTCAGAGGCAGAAGACGAAAACAGCTCCGTTTCAAAAGAAAACTCTGAAAAAACGGATAAAAAAACCGGTGAGATGCCGGCTGAATTTACAGAATCGACATTTTCCCTTGTAAACGCCGGATATACTCACAGTATGGCGGTGACAGAAGAAGGGGTTCTCTACACATGGGGAGACAATTCAAAGGGTCAGCTGGGTGACGGAACAAATGAAGATTCGTCTGTGCCTGTTAAAATAATGGAAAATGTTACGGCAATAAGCGCCGGA
>JAJQBF010000074.1:2348-17644 GCA_021203425.1 Clostridiales bacterium
AAAATAATGGAAAATGTTACGGCAATAAGCGCCGGAGGTATGCACAGTATGGCTCTTACAGCAGACGGAAATCTTTATACTTGGGGCGGAAACTATGCCGGTCAGCTTGGAACTGGCAATCACACAGACTTAAGCATACCTAAAAAGGTGAAAAGCCTTGTTATAGCAATAAGCGCCGGAGATCACCACAGTATGGCGGTAACCGAAAACGGAAATCTTTATGTTTGGGGAGCTAATGAGGCAGGTCAAATCGGCAACGGAACACAGGGCAGCGACGAATCTTATGATGTATGTACCCCCCCCCAAAAAAAGTAATGGATTATGTTAAGGCAATCGATGCCGGAATGCTTTACAGTATGGCAGCCAATGCATACGGCAGCTTATATGTTTGGGGAAGGGGCTGCGGAGGATATCCCCCGGCAAACAACTACGGGAATTACAGCGGCTATAGCGGCAATTATTCCTATTATAACTATAACAGCAAAAATTATTCATACGGAATTTACGGAACAGAAACGGAAACCGCAGCCGAAACAACAACGGAGAGCGAAACGGCGGCTAACGATATAACAACGCCACAGGCTTTATCTCTTAACTATGTTGCGGAAATAAGCGCCGGAAACGGCTATAATACGGCGGTAAACTCAGCCGGCAGTCTTTACGCATGGGGAGAGGGATATGCCGATGAGGAAGAAACGGAAACAGAAGAGGAAACGGAAGAAACTACATATTCATATTGGCAGTATTATCAGTCCTATCAAAGCTCGGTATATGATAGCACAAACACCAACACCAATACCGATACGCCCCAAAAAATTACAGACGGAATTAAATCGGTAAGTACGGGTTATTCCCACAGTCTGGCTATAGGAGAAAACGGAAGTCTTTATGTTTGGGGTTCAAACGAATACGGTCAGCTGGGCGACGGAACCTATAAGGACAAGACGGAACCTAAAAAAATAACAGGAAATTAAAACAGATGCAGTCTTTAAGCGCCCATGAAATATACACGGGTGCCTGTCGCCTTGTGAATTGTTTTGGCTGAACTTTTACTGTTTGTTTATTTTAGTCTGCGAAGGAAATAAAAACTTGACAGAACCGCAATAAAATCATATAATATTAAGAAGATAAAGAAGTCAGGGGCTTTCTTTTAATTGGTGCATTCAGCTTTAGGGAAGCATGAGTGCCTTTTTTTATGGTACAGCTTAAGGAGGGATTATATGAAGAATACACCGCATATAAATCAATTGGCGGAAATTGCCGAAACGATACTTTTGCCGGGGGACCCCAAAAGGGCGAAGATGATAGGCGAGAAATTTTTGGAAAAGACGGAGTGCTTTAACGAAGTAAGAGGCACTCTGGGCTTTACGGGGCTTTATAAGGGTAAGAAAATATCTGTAATGGGAACGGGTATGGGTATACCATCAATGGGAATTTATTCCTACGAGCTTATAAATATTTTCGGCGTGAAAAATCTTATAAGAATAGGAACAACGGGAGCAATGCAGAAAAATATTAATGTAAGAGATATTATTTTGGCAGCCGGAGCCTCAACAAACTCGGCTTATTCAAGTCAGTTTAAGCTGAATGGCTCTTTTGCCCCTATTGCGGATTTTACACTTTTGGAAACGGCGGCAAATGTCTGCCGAAACAAAAATCTGCCCTTTCATGTGGGAAATGTTTTGACAAGTGACAATTTCTATACAGAAGACGAAAACCAAACTTCTTCATGGAGTACAATGGGAATTATAGGGGTTGAAATGGAAACGGCAGGGCTTTATACAAATGCGGCAAGATACGGTGCAAAAGCCCTTTCCATACTTACCGTTTCCGACCATATGATACTTAAAGATGCAGAAATAACAACAGCCGAAGAAAGGGAAAAATCCTTTACAGATATGATAGAAACAGCCCTTGAAACGGCAGTGAAACTGTAAGGGATTTTCGAGGTGACATATTATGAGTTTGATTTCATATCTTATAAACGGTCTCAGTTTAGGGGCTGTTTATGCAATTATAGCCTTGGGCTATACAATGGTTTACGGCATAGCGAAAATGCTTAACTTTGCCCATGGCGACGTTATTATGGTAGGCGCCTATGTGGCTTTTACAACAGTCAGCGGAATGGGAATGAACCCTGTTTTGGGCATACTTATTTCAGTTGTTGTATGTACGGTAACAGGTGTTTTAATCGAAACAATAGCCTACCGCCCTCTTTTGGAGGTTTCAAAGCTTGCTGTTCTTATTACGGCTATAGGTGTAAGCTATTTTCTTCAGAATGTAGCTCTTCTTATATTCGGAGCAGACACAAAGTCTTTCTCCTCTGTTATTCCTTTTAAAGGCATAACTGTTTCGGGGATTAATATAAGCGGAGAAACAATAGTTACGATTTTGGCTTGTATAATAATAGTTGTTGTTCTTTCGCTGTTTATTAAATATACAAAGCCCGGAAAGGCTATGCTTGCTGTTTCGGAAGACGCCGGAGCGGCTCAGCTTATGGGTATAAGCACAAACGGAACAATAGCCCTTACATTTGCCATAGGCTCAGCCCTTGCGGCAATTGCCGGTGTTCTGCTTTGTTCTGCATATCCGGCGCTTACCCCTTATACAGGCTCTATGCCCGGTATAAAGGCATTCGTTGCAGCGGTTTTCGGCGGAATAGGCTCTATTCCCGGCGCTTTCATAGGCGGACTTCTGCTTGGCATAATAGAAATTTTAGGCAAGGCTTATGTGTCTTCACAGATGGCAGATGCTATAGTTTTTGCAGTGTTGATTGTAGTTCTTCTTGTAAGACCCACAGGTCTTCTGGGAAAAGAAATTCAGGAGAAGGTGTGATATATGGCGAAAAAATTTTTAACAAAGGACAACAGCTCATATATAATAGTAATTTTGGTCTATCTTATTGTTGAGCTTCTTTTGAAAACAGGTCATGTTTCAAGCCTTATGAAGGGGCTTTTGGTTCCTCTTTGTGTATATGTTATTCTGGCAGTATCTCTTAATATTACCGTAGGTATCTTAGGGGAGCTTTCACTGGGCCACGCAGGCTTTATGTGTGTGGGAGCTTTTACGGGGGCTTTCTTCTCACGCTATGTAGGCGACGCTATTGCCTTCGGCTATCTCAGATTTGCGATTGCCGTAATTTTAGGGGCTTTAGTAGCTGCGATTTTCGGTATTATAATAGGTATTCCTGTTTTAAGGCTTAAGGGAGACTATCTTGCAATTGTTACCCTTGCCTTCGGCGAAATTATAAAAAATGTTGTAAATGTACTTTATGTAGGAAAGGATATAAACGGTCTTCATATTTCAATGAAGGATACCGCCTCGTTAAACCTTGATGCAGCGTCTTCCGACATAATTATAAAGGGGGCACAGGGCATAACCGGAACCCCCAAGGATTCAACCTTTACAATAGGCATACTTCTGGTTTTGATAACCCTTTTTGTTACCCTTAACCTTATACATTCCAGAACAGGACGGGCTATTATGGCTATTCGAGACAACAGAATAGCCGCCGAGTCAATAGGCATAAACATAACAAAGTACAAACTTTTGACCTTTACTATTTCAGCCGCCTTTGCAGGTGTTGCCGGTGTGCTTTATGCCCACAACCTTGCGTCACTTACTGCGCTGCCCAAAAACTTCGGCTACAATATGTCAATTATGATTCTTGTTTTCGTTGTTTTGGGAGGAATGGGCAACATAAGAGGCTCTATTATTTCAGCTGTTATACTTACACTTCTGCCCGAGCTTTTAAGAGGGCTTAATGACTACAGAATGTTAATTTACTCGATTGTTCTTATTGTGGTTATGATTTTCAGCTGGAGCCCCTCTGCCAAAGCCTTCAGAGAACGCTATTTCGGTTTCCTCGGCAAAAAGAAAAAGGAGGTGTCCTAAATGGCATTACTTGAAGTAACAGACTTAGGCATCTCATTCGGCGGTTTGAGAGCCGTAGATGATTTTAATGTAATTATAAACAAGGGTCAGCTTTACGGTCTTATAGGTCCCAACGGAGCCGGAAAAACCACAATTTTCAACCTTCTTACAGGGGTTTATAAGCCAACCGACGGAAAAATTGTTCTTGACGGAGAAAACATAACAGGCAAAAAGACAGTTGACATATGTAAGGCAGGAATAGCCAGAACATTCCAAAACATACGTCTTTTCTCTGATTTGACTGTTTTGGATAACGTAAAAGCCGGTCTTCACAATGAGTATAAATATTCAACAATTTCGGGAATTTTCCGTCTGCCTTCATACTTTTCAAACGAAAAGAAAATAAACGAAAGGGCAATGGAGCTTTTAAAGGTTTTCGATTTAGACCGAGAGGCGGATTATAAGGCGTCAAACCTGCCCTACGGCAAACAGAGAAAGCTGGAAATAGCAAGAGCCCTTGTCACAAATCCGAAACTGCTCCTTTTAGATGAGCCGGCAGCTGGTATGAACCCGAACGAAACGGCGGAGCTTATGGAGACAATCCGCCTTGTAAGGGATCGCTTTGATATGACAATTCTTTTAATAGAACATGATATGAAACTTGTTTCGGGAATTTGTGAAAAACTGACTGTTTTAAACTTCGGGCAGGTTTTGGCTCAGGGCGAAACCGCAAAGGTTTTGAAAGACCCCAAGGTTATAACGGCTTATTTGGGCGAATAAGGGGGTATAGAAAGATATGGCAATGCTTGAAGTTAAAGATATCAGCGTATACTATGGTATGATACAGGCGATAAAGGGAGTTTCATTTGAGGTAAACAAAGGCGAGGTTATAGCCCTTATAGGGGCAAACGGCGCCGGAAAAACCACAATACTCCAAACGGTAACGGGGCTTTTAAAGCCCAAGGGCGGAAAGATTATTTTCGAAGGCAGGGACATAACAAGAACACCGGGCTATAAAATAGTTTCAATGGGTATGGCTCACGTTCCCGAGGGAAGAAGAGTTTTTGCAAGCCTTTCCGCTTTGGATAACCTGAGAATGGGCGCCTACACAAGGAAGGACAAAAACGAAATCGAGGAAAGCCTCAAAATGGTTTATAAACACTTCCCCAGACTTGAAGAAAGAAAATCTCAGCCGGCAGGAACTCTCTCGGGAGGGGAGCAGCAGATGCTGGCTATGGGCAGGGCGCTTATGTCAAAGCCCCAGATTCTTCTTATGGACGAGCCTTCAATGGGCTTATCTCCCATATTTGTAAACGAAATATTTGATATTATAGAAAAGGTAAGCAAGGAAGGTACAACAGTTCTTCTTGTAGAGCAGAATGCAAAAAAGGCTCTTGAAATCGCAGACAGAGCCTATGTTTTGGAAACGGGAAACATTGTTCTCTCCGGAAACGCAAAGGAGCTTATAAACGACGATTCAATCAAAAAAGCTTATCTCGGAGAATAATAGTCACAAATTTAAAGGCGGCTTTAAAAGCCGCCTGTTTTAATGTCTTTGCTATTATATATTATAGATTTTTATCAGCCCAAAATTGCGCTGTCACTTATAAATTCCTCTCCGGCAGCCTCCGTAAACTTGTTTAAAAGCTGTTCAACGGTTAAGCTTTTCTTTTCATCTCCGGAAATATCAAGAATAACCTGACCCTTGTTCATCATAATAAGCCTGTTTCCGTAATTTATGGCATCTCTCATATTGTGAGTAACCATCATAGTTGTTAAATTATGCTTTCTTACGATTTGGCCGCTTATTGTCAAAACCTTTGCCGCTGTTTTAGGGTCTAAAGCGGCGGTATGCTCGTCAAGAAGAAGAATTTTAGGCTTTACAAGAGTAGCCATAAGAAGGGTAAGCGCCTGTCTTTGCCCTCCCGAAAGAAGACCTACCTTGTCGGTTAAACGGCTTTCAAGCCCCAGCCCCAAAGTAGAAAGCAGACTTCTGTATTCCTTTCTTTCCTTTGAGCTTATGCCCCAGCGTAAACCCCTTCTTTTGCCTTTTCTTGCGGAAAGAGCTAAGTTGTCTTCTATGTTCATACCGGCGGCGGTTCCCGTCATAGGGTCTTGAAAAACTCTGCCTATAAGTGCGGCACGCTTATACTCCGAAAGCTTTGTTACGTCTTTTCCGTCTATGGTGATTGTTCCGTAATCAACGGGAAAAACTCCGGCAACGGAATTAAGAACCGTACTCTTTCCGGCGCCGTTTCCCCCTATTATTGTTACAAAATCACCTTCTTTAAGGTGAAGGGAAAAGCCGTTTAAAACTCTGTTTTCATTTATTGTTCCAGGGTTAAAGGTTTTAAATATTGAATCTATTTTAAGCATTTTTCCCGCCCCCTTTTACTGATTTAATAATTGTGGCAAAATATTCTCTGCCTACAGGCAGTGCCAGACAAACTGCAACGGTTATGGCCGTAAAAAGCTTTAAGTCGTTGGGGTTCATTCCTGCCTTTAAAACAAGGGCTATGATAATTCTGTAAAGAACAGCGCCTAAGTAAACCGCAAAAATAACCCTCTTAAAGCTGTTTGTTTTCATAGCGAAAAGAACCTCGCCGATAATTAAAGATGCAAGTCCTATAACAATTGAACCTGTTCCCATCTGGACATCTGCAAAGGACTGGTTTTGGGCTATAAGGGCACCCGAAAAGGCAACAAGTCCGTTTGAAATAACAAGACCTATGTTTATCATATTGTCGGTATTTATGCCCTGTGCCCTTGCCATTTGAGGATTTGAGCCTGTGGCTCTTACCGCACTGCCCATTTCCGTACCGAAAAACCAATACATAAATAAAGAAACAGCAAGTGTACATATTGTGCCTATAATAAGTATGGATATGTTTTTGTCTATGCTGAAGGCTGTCGCCAAGCCGGTAAATACGATATCTGTTTTTAAAAGAGGTATGTTTGACTTGCCCATGATTCTTAAATTAACGGAATAAAGGGCAATCATAGTAAGAATACCGGCAAGAAGGGGCGGAATTTTAAGCTTTGTGTGAAGAAGTCCGGTAGCCAGCCCGGCAATCATACCCGAAATAAGGGCAAGCCCCGTAGCCGCCCAGGGGTTCATTCCCGTTGAAATAAAATGTGCAGCCACTGCCGCTCCGGTAGCTATAGAGCCTTCAACCGTCAAATCGGCAATATCCAATATTCTGTATGTTATGTATACGCCTAAGGTCATTATTGCCCAGAGAGTACCTAAGGAAATTGCACTTAATATAATAGCTCCCATAAGCGTTTCTCCTTTCTCCTGTCAAAACAGGGAATGACGAAACCGCCATTCCCTGTTGATAGGCATTTTATAAGTTTATTATTCAGTTTCAGCCTCGTCAGCTGCCTCTTCTTCTCCGTCAGTATCTTCAGCTGCCTCTTCTTCGCCTTCGGCAGTTTCGTCAGCTTCTTCATCTGAAGAATATTGTACGGAGTCGACATATTTCTCGGGAATTTCGATTCCCAAAGCGTCAGCTGTTTCTCCGTTGAAACAATATTCGAATTCTGCAGAGCCCTGAATAGCCATTTCAGCAGGATCGGCACCGTTTAAAAGAATATCAACAGCCATAAGACCTGCCTGATAGCCGATTGAGTAATATGAAATTCCCAGTGTAGCGAAACCGCCGGACATAACCATACCGGATTCACCGCAGAATACGGGAATACCTGCAGGAGTTGCAACATCGTCTACAAGAGCCATAGATGAGGCAAATACATTGTCTGTAGGTATATAGATTGCATCACATTCGGTAACTATGTTCTGTGTTGCCTGCTGAACTTCGTTTGTTGATGAAACAGTCTGTTCAACTGTAGAATAGCCTAAAGCCTCACAAGCCTCTTTAGCCATTTCAACCTGAAGAATGGAGTTTACCTCGTTTGAGCAGTAAAGGAAACCGATTGTTTCAACATCGGGGCAAACCTCTGCAATAAGGTTAATCTGTTCCTCAACAGGATTCATATCTGTTGTACCTGTTACGTTTCCGCCGGGAACCTCGTCTGAGTCAACAAGAGCTGCCTCTGTGTAAGATGTAATTGCAGTACCTACGATAGGAATATCTGTTGTCTTTCCGGCAACAGCCTGTGCTGCGTTTGTTGCTATAGCAAAAACAAGATCAACATTGTCTGCTACAAACTGGTCTGCTATTGTTGCAAGATTGTTTGCATCGCCCTGACCGTTTTCATAATCGATTGTAAGGTTTTCGCCGTCAACAAGACCGTTGTCTGCCAAAGCGTCAACAAAGCCCTCTTCTGAATTATTAAGGGCAACGTGATCCATCTGTTTAATAATACCCATTGTATAGCTTTTCTCTGAAGTTTCAGCTGAAGTCTCTGAAGAACTCTCAGCCGCTGTATCGGCTGTATCGGCTGAACCTCCGCAGCCTGCCATAGAAATAACCATAACTCCCGCAGTAAATAAAGCAGCGGCACTTCTTAATTTTATCATTAACTTTTCCTCCTTAAAATTTAGTAAAGTATAGTATAAATTATAAGATTATTTGGTTTAAAAGTCAATAGAATATTCAATTTCCCCAATAAAAAAATTTTTATTTTTACTTGACAAGAGCGGCATACTGTGGTAGAATATATGGTTGTAAAGAAGGATTTCCGATTCTCACCTTACGGTTTTTGTACTTTAAGGTTATATAAGGATATAAAATAAAATATCCTTGATTTCATTAAACCGGATTAATGTTTTTTTGAAGTTTTTGAGTGTCGGCAGGTCTTTGTTACCTGTCTTTTTTACTTTTAAAAATAACGTTTCCCACGGGTTAAATTTTTTTATTGGAGGTGTCTGCTATTACAGATTTAATGATTAACCAACAAATAAGGGACAAAGAAATAAGACTTATCGCTAATGACGGCTCTCAGCTGGGAATTATGTCGGCCAGAGAGGCTCAGAGAATTGCTGATGACAGGAAGCTGGATCTCGTAAAGATTTCGCCCGGTGCCAAGCCGCCTGTGTGCAAGCTTATGGACTACAGCAAGTATAAGTTTGATGCACAGAAAAAAGAAAAGGAAGCACGCAAAAAGCGAAAGACGGTTACTGTTAAGGAGATAAGACTCTCTCCCAATATAGATACCCATGATGTACAAGTAAAAGTAAAAAACGCTCTTAAATTCTTAAAGGACGGAAACAAGCTGAAGGTTTCCATTCGTTTCAGAGGCAGAGAATTAGGCCGTGCGGATATGGCTATAGGTATTATGGAAGATTTTGCCGAGCAGGTTTCCGAATACGGCGTAGTAGATAAAAAGCCAAAGGTTGAGGCAAGAATAATGTCAATGTTCATTGTTCCCAAAGCCTGACCCTATTAATTAAGGAGGATTTTAAAATGCCTAAGTTAAAGACAAGAAAGGCTCTCGCAAAAAGAGTTTCCGTTACAGGAACAGGAAAAATCAAGAGATTTAAAGCAAACAAACAGCACATTCTTACAAAGAAGGCTCAAAAGAGAAAGAGAAGCTTAAGAAAAGCAACCCTTTGCGATTCTACAAACATGAAGCAGATCCGCAAGGAATTACCTTACATCTAATTTCTAATAAACCCCGTTTCGCTTTAAATAAGGAGGAAATATAAAATGGCAAGAGTTAAAGGTGCTTTAAATGTACGTAAAAGACATAAAAAAGTTTTAAAAATGGCTAAGGGCTATGTAGGCGCAAGAAACAAGCAGTACAGAGTTGCTAAGCAGTCTGTTATGAAGGCTATGGCTTATTCTTTCGCCGGCAGAAAGCAGACAAAGAGAGACTACAGAAGACTTTGGATCGTTCGTATCAACGCAGCCGCAAGAATGAACGGCATCAGCTATTCTAAGATGATTAACGGTCTTAAGAACGCAAACATCACAATCAACAGAAAAATGCTTGCCGACTTAGCTGTTACAGATATGCCTGCATTCGCAAAATTAGCAGATACAGCAAAGGCTAACTTAAGCTGATAAAATTAAAAATCTTTCCCACCTTAATTTAGGTGGGATTTTTTAAATTTTTATTGAAATATACAGAGGTTGGGGTTATAATATAGTATTATAATTAAAGACTAAGCCAGAGAGGAAAAAATATATGAACGGCAAATTAAAAAAACAGGCTTTGAAAGCTCTGTTTTCAAACAGAATGACAGCTGTGCGCATTTTCCTTACTTATGCGTTTGAAATTGCGTTATTATTGCTTTCGGATTATTTTTTCCTTGACAATATAATTTGGAAACTGATATTCTTTTGCCTTTTGTTTATATTAAGCTCGGGAGAATATAATGTATTTATGAAATTAGCCGAAGGCAAAGAAGTATCCGGCGATGATTTTTACTTGATATTCTCGGATAAGGAATATATAAGTCATTTCAAGTCAGAGGGCAAAAGCCGTTATTATACAATAGTACAGGCGGCGGTTTTCCTGATACTCTGCAGAATACTTATATTGTTATACTAAACGCCGGTTAAATTTACACGTATGTCTCCTGAATATTGCATACAATTCTGTCTCATTTACTGTAAAAGTCTGAGGCGTTTAGTATAATACCGGATATATTTACGGGAAAGGGTATAGGACGTATTTGTTTCTGTCTTCTGCTTATACTGATTTCGGCTGCGGTGTTTGTTAAATACTTGGCCGATCATATTTTTATACCTTATATTATCGCAGACAGATATAACAGCAAAACCGTCGACAAAGCGGCAAGCAGTGACGAAATACTTGCTTTAAACAAAAGGCTTGTTGAATACGACCGTTTTAAGATGATTAAGTTTGTATTGTCTTTTTCCGGCTGGTTTATATTATCTGTTGTTACACTGGGAGCAGGTTTTATATTTTCAGTTCCCTATTTTAACGAGGCAGCGGCTGTGCTGTATGTTGAAAAAAGAGAAAAATATAATTATATAGTTGAAAGGGATTGATTATATGAAAAAATAAGACTGATTTATAATCCCTTTTCGGGAGAAAGAGTTTTCGGCGGCAGCTGAGACGTATGCATAAAAATTCTTCAGGAGGCAGGCTATATTGTCTGTCCTGTACACATAGGAAACAACATTGATATAGGCGAGATGCTGACGGAGGAGTTTGATGCCTTTGCCGTTGCCGGCGGCGACGGAACCATAAACATAATAATTAATCTTATTATGGAAAAGGGTCTTAACCACATTCCTTTGGCGATTTTCCCATCGGGAACGGCAAACGATTTTGCCACGTTTCTTCAGCTGCCGAAAAAGCCTGAGAAAATCTGTAAGATTATAGCCGAAAACAGAATTGCCGATATAGATATAGGAAAAGCCGGAGACAAATATTTTATAAATGTCTGCGCCAGAGGGCTTTTTTCGGACATAAGCACTTCAATAGACAACAACCTTAAAGCCAACATAGGAAAGCGGGCCTATTATATAGAGGCTGTAAGGCAAATGGCAGAATATAAGCCTCTGCACCTTAAAATAACGGGTTCAAAGGGAAAAATATATGATGAAAGGGTTGTGCTTTTCCTCTGCCTTAATTCATCGGGCACAGGCGGCATTAAAAACCTAAGTCCCGCCGCAAGTATTCAGGACGGGCTTTTCGACTTTCTTTTTATAAGAGATTGCGATATGACGGAAATTCCCGATTTACTTCTTAAATACATTACGGGAAGGCTTTCCGAAAACAAAAATATACTTTATTTAAAAGACCATTTGGTGAAGATTGAAATGACAGAAGGCTCTAAGGCGGCTACTGACGTAGACGGCGAGCTTGGTTCCGATCTTCCCCTTACTATAGAAAATATTCATAAAGCAGTTAAGCTGTTTATATAACTTGGAGGTTTGGCAATGGATTTCAAAACACTTATTTCAGAGGTTCTTGCAAAGGCGGCTGACCGTCCGGCGGAAGAAATTTATAACGCTTTAGAGGTGCCCAAAGCGGCAATGGGAGACTATGCTTTTCCTTGTTTTAAGCTGAGCAAAATTTTCAGAAAGGCTCCTCCGGCTATTGCGGAGTATTTGGCAGGAGAAATAGTTCTTCCCGAATATCTTGAAAAAATAGAGGTTGTGGGGGGCTATATCAACTTTTTTATTGACAAAACAGCCCTTAACAAGTCCGTTCTGGACAAAATTCTGACAGAAGGCGGAGACTATATAAAGTCAAAGGAAGGAGAGGGCAAAACAGTCTGCATAGACTACTCCTCACCTAACATAGCTAAGCCCTTCCACATAGGCCATCTTCGCTCGACCGTTATAGGAAATTCACTTTACAGAATTTACGGCGCTTTGGGCTATAATATGATGGGAATAAACCACTTGGGAGACTGGGGAACACAGTTCGGAAAGCTGATTTCCGCCTATAAGCGCTGGGGAAATAAAGAAGATGTTGAAAGAATAGGCATAAGCGAGCTGACAAGGCTTTACGTTCTTTTCCATACAAAGGCAGAGGAAAATCCCGAATTAAATGACGAAGCAAGAGGCTACCTTGTTAAAATGCAAAACGGCGACGAAGAAGCCTTAAGCCTTTGGAAGTGGTTTGTTGATATTTCTATGAGAGAATTTCAGCGTGTTTACGATATGCTTGACATAACCTTCGATTCCTACGCCGGAGAGTCATTTTACAACGACAAAATGCCCTATGTTGTTGAGGAAATCAAATCAAAGGGCATATTGGAGGAAAGCGACGGAGCACAGGTTGTAAATCTTGAAAAATACAAAATGCCACCCTGTCTTATTTTAAGACGTGACGGCGGTACACTTTACCCCACAAGAGATATTACGGCGGCTCTTTACAGAAAAAACACTTATAATTTCTCAAAATGTCTTTATGTTACGGCAGTTGACCAAAAACTTCACTTTGCTCAGTGGTTTAAGGTTTTGGAGCTTATGGGCTATGACTGGGCAGCAACAGAGCTTGTTCATATTCCTTTCGGCTTGGTAAATCTGGGGACAGAGGGAAAGCTTTCCACAAGAACAGGTCACGTTGTTCTTATGGAGGACGTTTTGAAAGAGGCAGTTGAAAAAACAAAAGCAATAATAGAAGAAAAGAACCCCGATCTTGAAGATAAAGAAGAAATTGCAAAGGAAGTAGGTATAGGAGCCGTAATTTTTGACGATATGTTTAACGGCCGTATAAAGAATATAGCCTTTGACTGGAACAAAATTTTAAATTTCGAGGGCGAAACAGGACCTTATGTACAGTATACCCACGCAAGAGCTTGTTCTCTTTTGAGGAAAGCAGAGATAACAGGTGTTCCGTCAGAAATAGATTATTCTCTTATTTCCGATGAGTCTTCACAGGCGCTTATAAAAGCCCTGGGCGACCTTCCTCAGAAAATAAAAGATGCGGCGGAAAAATATGAGCCTTATATAATTTCAAGACAGCTTATTGAAATTTGCCAAAGTTTTAACCGTTTTTACAGAGACAACTCCGTTTTGGGCAGCGAGGGCGAAACCAAAAAGGTAAGACTTGCCCTTGTATATGCGGCAAAAACAGCAATTAAAGAAGGCCTTTATCTTTTGGGCATAAAGGCTCCGGAAAGAATGTGACGAAATGGCTGAAAAAGGTTTTTTATCGTCAAATAAAACAAAGGGCATAATTCTGATAATCTGCTCTGCCTTCTTCTTTGCCCTTATGAATATGTTTGTAAGGCTGTCGGGAGATCTGCCCTCTATGCAGAAAAGCTTTTTCAGAAATTTTGTGGCTCTTTTCTTTGCCATTGCCGTACTTATGAAAAACAAAACGGGCTTTGAAAGCGCAAAGGGCAATTTTAAATATCTGTTTATAAGGGCATTTTTCGGAACAATAGGCATTGTCTGCAACTTCTATGCCATAGACCATATGATACTTACGGACGCCTCTATGCTTAACAAGCTTTCACCTTTCTTTACCGTTGTTTTCTCGGCAATATTCTTAAGAGAAAAGGTTAAGCCATGGCAGCTTTTGGCGGTTATGGGGGCTTTTATAGGAAGTCTATTCATAATTAAGCCCTCTATGCAGATTGAGACGGTTTTACCCTATATAATAGGCTTTATAGGGGGAATGGGCGCCGGAGCGGCTTATACCGCCGTAAGGTTTTTAGGCAGCAGAGGGGTTGTCGGGGGAGTTATAGTGTTTTTCTTTTCACTTTTCTCCTGTATTGTCTGTCTGCCCTTCGCTATAGCAAACTATACACCTATGACACTTGTTCAGGTTGTTACCCTTCTTTTGGCCGGTCTTTCGGCAACAGGGGGACAGTTTTGCATAACCTATGCCTATACCTTTGCTCCGGCAAGGGAAATTTCCGTCTATGACTACAGCCAGATTATTTTTTCGGCAATTTTAGGCTTTTTCGTCCTGAACCAGATGCCTGATATATACAGCTTTTTGGGATATATAATTATCTGCGGAATGGGTATAATAAACTTTGTTTTTACAAAGCGTCACCACGAAAGGCAGGGAGCATAAAGCCCCGGGCGAGGCACTGCGGGTACTCTTCAGTCACACTATCGTGTGACAGCTCCCCTTTCAGGGGGGGGGGAACCTTGTCGGCATCATTATGTAAAAATTTTATTTGACATATCGTAATATTTGTTTATAATGTAATTATAAATACAATTACTACAGGGGTAAAAATATGAGAAAAAACTTTTTATTTATTTTTATTTTAATATCGGCTCTTACGCTTACAGCCTGCTCCCTGTTTTCGTCTTCCGCAGGGGGAGATGATTACGTTATGACAATAGGAAATGAAAAAATTTCTCCGGCGGAATTTTCCATATATTTGTTTGAACAGAAAACAATGTTTGAAGAAACCGGCGGCAGCGATATTTGGGATACGGATTTCAGCGGAGTTCCTGCGGCTGAGGTTGCTAAGGAAAATGCTTATAATTCTGTCATTTATGTAAAAACGGCCTGTGAAAACGCAGACGAGGTTAATGTAAGTCTTACAGATGAAGATAAAACAGAGGCATCGGCTCTTGCGGCGGAAACCTTCGGAGAGATGAGCAGGGAATATTGTGAAAGTGTAGGGCTTGACATTGAAACAACGGAGGCTGTTATGGAAGAGATAGTTCTTCACCAAAAGGTAAGAGATTCGGTAACGAATACCTATCAGCTCAGCGAGGTTGACTACAGCGCATATATAGATAATTATATTGCTGAAAACCCTGATGACGATACTCCCAGGGCAACTCTTGAAAGCTCTTTAAGAGAAGACTATATAAGGCTTAAGAAGGACGAAATATATAAAGAACAAATTAACAAATGGTCGGAAAACATTAAAGCAGAGAAAAACGCAGATGTTTGGGATTCAATCGAAATTACCGACTTGTAAAAACAAGTTCCGAGATTTTGTCTCTAAGACATAAACCTCGGAGCTTTTATAATGCACGCTTTTTATACTAAATTTTCGAAAAATTTAGTGTATTTCTCTTGACAGTTTAAATTAATGGTTTATAATGGAATAAAAG
>JAJQBF010000049.1 GCA_021203425.1 Clostridiales bacterium
ATCTACAAGCGATGCCATTTCTTCTTTAGACGGCTGTATAAAATGAGATTTCGGTTTTAAGGAAGTATAATCAGTTCCTCTCATATATAGCCCAATACAATTCAAAATATCTAATTTCTGAGATAGATTTTCAATTCTATCTTGAATACGGGAATTAATATTTAAATTTTCGTTTAAAAACAAACATTTCTTTTTATAATTTTGAAATGACGCTTTTAAGCCACTTGGAAAAAGCTGACCTTCAAAGTTCCCCCCCCCACCCGGGTGCTGCTAAAATAACTTTTCTATGTTTATTACTCGCCATCTGATATGCCTTCGGCTGTGAAAAAAACTGTTCCCACGAGTTTTCTCCCTTTATTTTATAAGCATTAAAAAAATGTTTTGTGTCAATATATGGTATATATCCTTTATGTGATGCATATTCGATATGATGTAAAGCCTTATATAACATTGACATCAATCCTTCTCTGCGATAAAACCTAATTACATACAATACCTTTTCAGAATCTTTTGGCTCTATAAAAAACAATTTAATCTTTCCGTAAAATATTCGTACTGCTTTTTGCCTTAGACCATAAAAAAATTTCTTGAATTTTGACATCAAATATTTAATCATGCTTTCAGCCCTCCCTGCGGTTTCATTTTAATGCCTTTCTTCTCACATTCAAACAGCTTTGCATCAACAAGAAATCTGTACCAGTATGCCTGCAGAAAGTGAAAAATCTTTCCATCAGGACCGTCAAGAAAGCCGAGTTTAATGTAGTATCTGTATATAAAATAGATGTGTGCCCGCCAAAACTTCGGCAGTCTGTAATATCCGCTGTTCTTGGCAATACGCTTCATTTTCGCCTGACCGGACGAAGTCCCCTTGTCTTCAAGGGCTGTGTCCATTCGTTTTTCCAAAGTCATCTGATAGTCAAGCACTTCCCGGTTGCTGTACCAGTTGTGCTTTGCTGTCCACCATTCCAAATCCTTCTGATTGTTGTCAATCAGGTCATATCGGAACGTCACCGTTGTTCCTTCGGAAAGAATCATATGCTCGTCCATGAGTTTCTGTTCACAGAAGGCTTTTCCTGTCCAGAAAATACGGAGAAGCAGCTCAGGATACCTGCCCCCATGCTTAATCCAGCGACCCATAAAATAAACTCTGCGCCGGAGAATGATGCCGTTGACAGGCTCTTTGATGTTCGGCAGCTTCTCTTCAATCTCAGCTGCCAAGTCCTCTATAAGTTCTTCGTCCGAATCAAACCTCATCGACCACTCTGTGGTGATGTCAGTGTTCTTCAAGCCCCAGTTCAACTGGTCGGCGTAGCTAATCCATTTATTTTGGTAGAAGTCAAGCCGAGAATCTTTCTTCCTCAGTTCTTTATCTAATTCACGGCAAAGCATCTCGGTGCCGTCTGTTGAATAGCTGTCCACAATGACGAACCTCTTCACAATGCCTCGAAAGGATTCAACGCACTTTCGTAAATTTTTTTCTTCATTTTTCGTAAGTATTACGACAGTTAAATCTGCCATAACTATATGGTCTCCTTTGTAACAGCAGGTGCAAAGCTGCAGAGCATACACCCGTCACTGCAATCAATATAAAAACAGTCTGCACGGATTTTCCCAAATTGTTCAGTACAAATGTATGAATCAGAAATATCTCATAAGAAACAATTCCTATCCAATACAGCACTGAACTGCCAAAAAGCACCGGAATAAGAAATCCTATAATCAGCACCGATAACGCCAACGGCAGACAAGTTAATAACGACAAACTGTTCTGCACAATAAACGATTGTGACTTAATTATTGAAAGTTGGGTAATTAACATAAAAATCAGGCAGCATACAATCCCCCCGCTCCAATCAGCAGGGTTTTCTTTTTCCGGCTCATAAACTCAACAATTGTATCCCTGTTTCGTGCTGCAGCTATTCCCAATGGGAAGGATAAAATCTGCCTCGCCCGAAGGAAGGGCATAGCGGTATCTGCAAGAAAACAGCTCTCTGTAATGAACCATACAATTGTACAGATCCCCCACAAAATCCAGTCATGTTTTTTCTTCAAATTCAGTTTTTCGCAGATAAGTTTGTTTAAAAAGAACAGTATGTAGCAAATCATAATAAACTGCAGATACCATGTACAATCAATGAATAGGGCATTTTTGAAATACTCCTGCAGTGTTAATTTTCCCTCAGCCAGCAAGCCGAAAAATTCTACAATCCAAAAGGGAATGCATACCCTAAGAAATCGTTTGCTCACAAATTGCTTTAATCCGTTTTTCCGGTATGAACATTCAAGACCGTAGCCTGAACAAATCAAAAATAAAGCTACTCCTGTGCCTGCGGCAAACTGTATGCCGCCAACTCCGAAATGTGCTCCTATATGCGCCCACACAACCGTAAGAATTGCAAAACCCTTAACAGCCGCGGTAAAGCTACGTCCCATCCAGTCGCTGCAATCCACTGTGTCTTAACAAAGCCTAAGAAATAAGCCATAAATATGATTATTGTAAACAACAGGAATATCTTCATTATTTCTCTCCATCTATGTGTTTAAAATAGCTATTTTATACTTCCCAACGCTGACATTTTCGGTCAGCTCCTTCACTAAATATGCTCTGCCTTTTATGCCCATACTCTTCATTTCATCTGAAGAGCTGTTTTCTATGAACCACTTTATCTCATATTCAACTCCGGCATAATTGCCCGGCTCAGTTACAAGTCCACAGCCTATTTCTTCAATTAAGCTCCGTACTTCAGATCCTTTCTCCAACACTCCGAGGACGGGTTTTCCGGCGGCGGCGAGGCCGTAGAATTTACTTGGACAGCTACCGCCTTTGATACCTTTGGCGTTCACACAGAAGTGAACATCTCCGGCATTCAGACTATAAATTAGGTCTTCTATGTCTTGATATGGAATGAAGATTACGTTGGTCATTTTGTGCTGACGTGTGTATAGGACCAGCTTGTCGAGGACAGAGCCGGTACTGACAAAAGTGAAGGCGACTTCTTTCCCATCGGGAGTAACTGCTCCTTGGAATTTTTCGATTACTTTGATGATACCTTCTAAGTCATAGTAGAGACCTATGTTGCCGGAGTACATGAAGACGAATTTGTTTTCCAAGCCATACTGTTTTTTTGAAGGCGGCAACTTTCTCGTTTGAACTGACAAGAGGATAACTTTTCTCTTCGTTAATCCAATTGTTTATGATTGTGTACTTCGGAACATTTTTGCCTTTGGAACCATCTTTTTTTTGCAAATCTCTTTTCTATTGTCTCTCCGAGGTCACGCCCCACTGTGATAATTAAGTCGCTTCTTTTACAGGAGAACTTATCAAGCCACATCATAAGTTTCAATACGGGTTTGTTATGGGTATAGCCTACGCTCATAACCTGTTCGGGATTGAAGTCCTGAACATTGTATATGTACTTGGCTCTTTTTACCCATTTGCCCCACACGCCCAGCAGACCGCCGAGGATTGGTGGTTGTGAGATTGAAAAAACATAGTCCATTTTGCCGACTTTAAATGTAGCAGCCATTGCTCCGAAGAAGTATGAAAGTATGTTTTTGACTCTACTTACAGTTCTTGTTTTATCAAACTCAGGCACACGGATTCGGAGTATCTTCACACCGTTCAGCTCTTCGAAGTAAAACTTCTTTGTTTTGTATTTATCTTCAATTGTTCCGAGGTAAGAGGGAACGACGCAGATTACCATTACATTGAAGGCGTCCAACATACCTTCGGCTAATTCCTGGCGTATTTGCCCTGTGGATGCTGTGTCGGGATAATAATAATGTGCGAAAAACAGAATATTTTTCTTATTTCCCTCATTTTTCTCCCTGTTATTACTGTTCACAAGTCATCCTCCCAAAAGTATCGAACACCTCTGTGTTCTCATTATTTACTTCTACAATTAACAGCTGTGGCAATCACCACAGTGGCACTTTCTATCTATTAACTGTGGTCATTTCCACAGCTCAATCATGAGC
>JAJQBF010000047.1 GCA_021203425.1 Clostridiales bacterium
ATTAGATTCTTCTTTTCTTTGCTTATTTTCCATAATTCATCAGCTATTGGTTTCCATTTTTCTGCATAATCATCGCATTTTGAGCATAAATGTTCTGCG
Organism: Clostridiales bacterium; assembly: GCA_021203425.1. Lineage (GTDB taxonomy): Bacteria > Bacillota > Clostridia > Lachnospirales > CAG-274 > JAJQCI01. The sequence continues at coordinate 100 of JAJQBF010000047.1, forward strand.
GATTCCGGTGATTTTAGGTCTGTGGAGTGTGCTTCGGTTGTTTCAACTATATTTCTCAACCTATAAGGATTTTCCAATAACGGACAGGGACGAAGCATATTTTTATTAAAAGGCTGTCCGTTATGATATGCCATCATTAGAGGAGAGCGTAAAGCCCCAAGCAAGGTTTTTTCACGAATATTGAAATCCGAATAATGAATAAATACGCAAGGCTCAACATCGCCGTTGGCATTAATATGAATATAGCGTCTGCCTCCTGCAATACAGCCGCCTACATATTCGGCATCATTTTGAAAATCTATTGCAAATAATGGCTTTGTTGCTCTGTATTCCCGAATGCGATAATATACTTCCGTACGCTGTTCGGGAGTTGGCATTAATTCCGGTGAAGCATCATTGCCGACAGGCATATAATGAAAATACCAAATAAAATACGCTCCCGTTTCAATCATACTGTCGAAAAATTTTTCAGAAGTAACCGAATCAAAGTTTGCACTTGTATAACAGGCTGAAATACCGTAAAACAGTTTCTTTCTTTTAAGCATATTCATAGTTTGCATTGCTTTTTTGAAGCTGTCTTTGCCTCGCCTGCTGTCATTTTTACTTTCAAAGCCTTCCAAAGAAATTGCCGGAACGAAATTTCCGACCCGAAGCATTTCGTCTGCAAAATTCTCGTCAATCAGAGTTCCGTCGGTAAAGCAGAGGAAAACACAGTCCGAATGTGTTTCACAGATTTGTAATAATTCATCCTTGCGAATCATAGGTTCGCCGCCTGTGTATATGTAGAAATAAATCCCCAATTTTTTTTCCTTGCGAAATAATTGAATTGATTTCTTCAAGGCTTAAATTCTTTTTCTTGCCGTATTCTGCCGCCCAACAGCCTGTACAATGCATATTGCAGTCACTTGTTGGATCAAGCAAAATTGCCCAAGGGATATTGCAGTTGTATTTTTTTCTATGTTCCTCTTGTTTGGACCATCCCGTTAAAACAGCGTTTATAAAGAAATTTATGCCTACTGTTTTGGTTACATTTGGATCTATGTCATTTATAATACGCATAATATAGTTATGATAAGGATGCTCGGAGTTGTCCAGTGCTTCTCTTATAGCTTTGCGTGGGATTTCAAAATTATCACCGGCAAAGTTGTCCGCAACATCCAGCAGCTTGTGAAGATTTTTTTCGGGATTATTTTGCAAATAATTTATTGCACTTTCAATACCGAATATTTTAATTGTTGATAATAAACTCATAGTTACACCTCTTTTGTCTTATTTGTTTTAATATATTTCAAATATCATTTTATAGCTTTCATAGTCAGGAAAATTCAATCTCTACGATTTTTCCGTAAAAAATAAGTAAGGCAAACCCCCTAAAAGTTTGCCTTACCTGCAATGTCACACAATTATATTAATTTTAAAACCGAAGGGCAGTGGGTTAATGTGACATTCATAAGAAAACTCCGAGTAATTCCTCTTTTGTGAATTAATCATTGTTTCCTTAACAAACAGCCTCTTTTATGAGGTTGGAATCAGTCTTTATTAGGAAATTGCCGATTAAACGGCTGATTTTATATTATATCCGATGAAATTTCCTGTTTTATATTGAACCTTATGATATTGCTTCCGAATTTTCCGAAAGCTGAGGCTCTTGTGGATTTTCACTCAAGGTTTTCTCCAAGTTTCTGATTTCACGTCGGATTTTTCTCTGTGCTCCGGCATTCTTTTTTTCTCTGGTACATAAAATGTTTAATCTTTTTTGTAAAATCTCAATTTTAGTTTTCGTATCCATTTTAAATTTCCTTTCTGTTTAAGCCTGTGGCAATGAATAATGACAATTTATTAAACCGTTCCGGCAATGGAGCATATTATTTTAGTGCAGTTTTCAAAACCGAGTATTCCGCTGTTTAACATACAGTCATAATTATGCCTGTCACCCCATGTTTTGTCCGTAAATGCACTGTAGTGACGGGCACGCTCTCTGTCGGAACGCTCAATTTCCTCCTTTGCGGTTGTTTTTGATAAGCTGTGTTCCTTTATACTGTGTTCAAGCCGTTTTTCCATATCGGCATAGATAAAGACACGAAGCACATCATCTCTGTCCTTTAAAATATCGTCTGCACAGCGACCGACTATAACACAGCTGCCGGAATCTGCATATCTTGTAATTACATCATGCTGAGCATGATAGATTTGTTCGGTTAAGGGCAGAGTTTGATTGTTTGAGCCTTGCAGTATACCGTAGCCGTAGGTGCTGCCCATTACCAAGTTATATAAGAAACTGTTTGTAATTTTCTGTTCATTTTTTTCAATATATTTGACAGACAAACCGGACACTTTTGCAGCTTCGTCAATCAGTTCCCTGTCATAATAAGGAATACCCATTCGGTTTGCCACCATTTTTCCTATGGTACGTCCGCCGCTTCCCAGTTCACGGCTGATTGTAATTACCTGTTTCATACGAATACCTTCATTCAATATTATTTTAAAGCCGCCTTTTCTTTATCATCATCTTTTCCCATTTTTATAAAGCTCGTTTATAATAAACAGCAGGGCAAGAATAAATGCCAGTCCGTCTGCAACGGGACCTGCCCAAAGCACTCCCGAAATATTCATAATGCTGCAAAGTATCATTACTGCCGGAATCAGGAAAATAATCTGACGGCTTAAAGATACAATGCCGGAAATAATGGGCTTGCCTATTGACTGGAAAAATATTACGGCTACTGTTGTAAAACCGTTTAGGAAACAAAGCATCGGGAATATTCTGAATGACATTACCGAAAAAGCTGTATAAAGGTCACCTTGATTTCCGAAAAGCGCAGTGAGCTGATACGGCATCAACTGGAAAATCAAAAAGAAAACAAAGGAAATAACTGTTGCCGACCCCGAAGCAATATAAAAGGATTTTCGCACTCGCCCAAAGTCACCGCTGCCGTAATTATAACCGACTATGGGCTGTGCCCCTGTTGCAATACCTGTCACAATAGAAGTCAGTATTGTGTTAAATTTCATTACAATGCCGAATGCGGCAAGGGGAATATCCGAACCATACTTTGACAAAGCTCCGCAATGTACAAGGTAATAGTTGATAACTGTCATAACAACAGCTGCGGCAATCTGTGAAACAAAGCTTGATATACCCATACTTGAAATTCTTTTCAATAATGAAAATCGGGGTTTCATCTCAGAAAGGGCTATTTTTACGGTTTTGAAACGGGGTATGTACCACATACTGATTGCAAAATTGAGAATTTGTCCTATTACAGTGGCAATCGCAGCACCTTCCATTCCCCAACCGAAAACAAGTACAAACAGTGCATCAAGAATTATATTCGATACACAGCCGACTGTCATTGCAATCATTGTAAGCTGCGGTGTACCGTCGGCACGAATCAATGAACACATACCGCAGCCGACCATTGCAAACGGAAAGCCGATTATAACAATTCTTCCGTATGCCAAAGCATATTCAAGGTTATCGGGAGTAGCCCCGAATAAGGCAGTTAAGGGTTTAAGAAAAATCGCACAGACTATTAAAAATATTACAGCAACAATAATCAGCCACGAAAATGTATTATTTACACCCCTGCTTGCATTCTTCTTATTTTTACGTCCGAGTTCCAAGCTTAAATATGCAGCACCACCGTCGCTTAATAACAGGGCAAGAGCCATCATAACCATATTAAGGGGAAAGATAACATTAGTTGCACTGTTTCCCAGTGTACCTACACCCCAGCCTATAAAGACTTGGTCAACAATGTTGTACAAAGCATTTACAACAAGTGCCACAACACTGGGAATTGCATATTTCAGCATCAATCCCCCAATAGGGGACGAGGAAAGCGGATTTTTTTCAATTGTTTCATTCATATATATAA
>JAJQBF010000192.1 GCA_021203425.1 Clostridiales bacterium
CCAAAGTAACTTCCACATCAAATTCCACTATGGAATTTACTTTGGGAATTTACCGAAATATTTTGAGTACTTAGGATCTATCTCGCCGGTCTTTACATATTCTCTTTGAAAACAAGAAATAACACTTGAGTGCTTACTAAAATCTTTTCCATCTAAAGCAATCAAAGCACGTACAGCTGTAAATATTGCATAATAAGAGCGGCCGATAGAATCTTTATAACTCCCGTCTTCCAACAACACTTTCGACGAATGTAAGCGCTCATCAGCAGATTCAAGACGATAATCTGATAATATCTTCTTCTCTTCCTCTTTCACTTATAACAACTCCTTCATAATTAATATTTCTGTAATAAGGCATAGCTGCCTTAAACCTTTCAAAATCATCAGATGGTATCACTGTCGGGGAAATTATTACCTCATACTTCAATTCCAAGTCTGAAGAAATATCCCATACCGCATCGAGTTTCTTTTGTAAAACCGCCCTGTCACCATCTACAATTGCCGCTATGTCTATATCGGAAGTATCATTATAATCGCCTCTTGCATAGGAGCCATACAATATCACTTTTTTTAAAGCCTTTCCATATACATTTTGATAGGCTTTATCAATTTCCTTCAAAATACTGTTCAATGTATTTCTGGAACATATCATATTATAACCTCCTTTTTCACTACCTTTTATTTGGGAATTAATACTGCATAGGCACTGTGCTAAACTGTTTTTAAAGCAGTCACCGACAGCCAAACAGTGTTCGGTTTGCAGAATTTTCGAGTTACATTGAGAAGATGCAGCAAAGACCTCTACTGCACCTCTGTTCTGCACCTTTATTATACTACAAAACAACCCGAATATCAACCGAAAATCAAACATTATTTTCCACGGCTTTTATAATCCTTTTCAATACGCTGTTTCCATTTCGGGTCGATGCCGGCGCTGCTGCGCATACAGCAGATTGCCTCACTGACAACCTCATAGTTAAGGCTTGTTCCGGCGCTGTCGCAGACATAATCCGCCGCCCTGTCGGCGCTTATTCCGAAACGTGCCGCTGTTGCCGCTGCGTCAATATTTGCGCCCAAAAACAGAAATTCCCAACCGTATTTTTCCTTCTGACGTTCTATCATATTTTTTACATTTTCATAGCTGTATCTTCGGCTGGCGTTCTCCATACCGTCTGTTGTGATTACAAACATTGTATGCTCCGGAACGTCTTCTTCTCTTATGTATTTGTGTATGTTGCCTATGTGGCGGATTGCGCCCCCTACAGCGTCCAAAAGAGCCGTACACCCTCCGACTGTGTAGTCCCTTTCTGTCATAAGCCGAATATCCTTAACATTTACTCTGTCGTGAATAACCTCACTTCTGTTGTCAAAAAGCACAGTTGAAATAAGAGCCTCGCCCTTCTCTTTCTTCTGCTTTTCAATCATAGAGTTGAAACCACCTATTGTGTCGTCTTCAAGTCCGCTCATAGAACCGCTTCTGTCAAGTATAAAAACTATTTCCGTTAAATCCTTCTTCATTATACATTCCTCCTGTTTTAATATAACTGTTTGTTTTTTGTTTACAATCATATTATAAAGGATTGTATGTATGAATAGGTCGCTTTCAAAGCGATAAATGAAAGCTCTATGCTCCCAAAAGACTTTGGTCAAAGGCAAAAAGTGCCTCATTTATTTCGAATATGTTATAATTTTTATGTCCGATGAAATATCTTATAATAATATCAAACTTGCTGCAGGGGCTTAGGGCAAAGCCTGCCTTCATAAGCAGTTCATTTGTTTCTTCAAGAGACAGCTCCAAAGCAATGGCAAAGGCTATTGCCGTAGGCTTGGAGGGCTTATATAAAGGATTCGACCTTATTTTTGAAAACAGCCGCCTGTCGACATTCGCCCTTCTGTAGCACTGCGCATCTGTTAAGCCTTTTTCGTCTATCTTTCTTAAAAGCATCTCGGAAAAGCTCTCGTCAATATTTTTAAGCTCATCAGCTAAAGACATTGCCGCCTTCGGCGCCGCCGTATCCATGGATATATCGGAAAAGGCCTTTTTAGACAAAGCCGCACCGAGCAATTTCTCCTCAACTTCATAACGGCGCAGCCTTTCACCATAGCTGTCTATATGCTTATCAACATAATTATCGTCTATATATTCGGCAATATCCTTATACAGCTTTTCCCCTATTTGATATGACTTTTTGTCAAAAATTACAATATAAACAGTCATATCTTTTTCGGCAAGAAATTCGCTTATTGTGTCCACAGCCACCCTCAGCGCTTTATCCTTGGGGTAGCCGTAAATTCCCGAGGAAATCAGCGGAAAGGCGACAGTTTCACACTTGTATTCCTTGGCGAGTTTCAAAGAGGAACGGTAGCAGGAAACAAGTTTTTCACGCTCTCCCCTGTTTCCGCTCTGCCAAACAGGCCCCACAGTGTGTATGACATAGCGGCAGGGAAGTCTGTATCCCTTTGTAATCTTCGCCTCTCCCGTTTTGCAGCCGCCCAGCCCCCGACATTCCGCCAAAAGCTCCAGCCCGGCGGCTCGGTGAATACAGCCGTCTACTCCGCCGCCGCCCAAAAGCGAATTCTTTGCGGCATTGACTATGGCGTCAACCTTCATTTTTGTAATATCGTTTCTGACAATCTGCAGCGGCATTTTGCATTACCCCTTTCATTTTAAAACACAGCTTTACGCACTTTTGCCGAGCATATACTCCTTAGCCGCCTCTCTTGAAAGTTCAAATTTGCTTATGATTTTTTCTTCGATAGCTGCTTCTTCAATGCCAAATTCACGAAAATTTTCAATTGTTGTCAATATGGCAGTGTCTTTAGACACTTTTTTTGTTACCTCTTGTGTAACTCTTTGTTCAACTTCTCTTGCGACTTCATTTCTCATATCTTCTAATATTTTACACATATCGCTGACACCTCCTCCTTCTTCTTTAAAATAACGTACACGTTTTGCCAAAACATTGTAATACATATTGTCTGCCGATTTGCACTTGAAGTCATGTACAAGTTTTCCTAAGGCTGTTCCTTCGTTTTTATTATCTCCATTTATAAACAATATATGCCGTTCATCTCCGAGCAAATCATTGCTTTCAAGATCTCTCATTACATAATGTTTGAGAGGACGGCCGTCGCCGAAAATATCCTTTTCCGTAAAGAAAATTACATAAGTCGGCACCAATTTGTTATAATCTTCATTCTTCTTAAGAAGGGTTGTATCAATCATACTGCTGTAATATCTTGACCTAAGGGGCAGATTGCCCCTGTCTTGGCGCTGAATTTCAATATTATATATCTTATGACTGCTGTCTTCAGCCAAAATATCAAGTCTTACGGAGTGACCTTCCACACCCTTAATCTCTCTCTGCTTAACAATCTAGGGAAATGCTGAATAATTCAAAGTGAAAAATAATTTTAGCAACGCGGCGGAAAAATCAAACGGAAAAGCAATAAAAAAAGCTCCATTTTCAATATGTTCAAGCTTTTTTTATGCGTGGAGTGCGGTATTTTTCCGTAAAATTCTTTTTCACTTCCTTTAAATCAGCATTTCCTTAGAAACCTTCATATCCTCTCTGTCGAAAATAATATTCAAAAGAAACTCCGTTCCCTCTGTATTATTTTCAAAAACCAAGGCAAAAAAGTCATCATCGAACAGCCGCAAAGCCTTTACTCTCTCCAAATCCTGCTGATATACCCGTTCATTCATTTATGTTTCCTCCCGTTAGTTTAATAATACCATACAAAAACCGATAATTCAAGTAAAGTGTAAAAAGTAATTTGCAAAAAAATATATTCAGCGCTGTTCTCATTCTATAATATTTAACAATTGAATTTGACAGGAAAGGGTGTTATACTATAAAAGCGGTGAGAACCGGAAGGATATCGGACGCCGTAAAGATGTGCATCAGGCAAACAGCAATCGTATTTATATTATGATAATTTGCGATGCACATAGGGATTTATACACTATAGTAC
>JAJQBF010000233.1 GCA_021203425.1 Clostridiales bacterium
CCATTTTTTCTTCATAGGTTTTGGTTTTGTCTGACATTTTAAAGTCCTCCTTATATTTTATTATGTATTTTATATGTTCATTTTCATACGATAACTGTATATCATACGTAACTGTATATTATACGTAACTGTATATCATACAGTTACCGTTGTGCCGATTTTCTCTCCCATAGCCGCTTTCAAAATTGCTCCGTCTTCCACCATTGCAAATATAACAAGTGGTATTTTCTGCTCACAGCAAAGGTTAGCCGCCGCAATATCTATTACCTTTAAATTCTTTTCAACTATTTCGGAACAGGGCAGCTCTTCAAGCTTAACCGCCGCAGGGTCAACCGCCGGATCGGCAGTATATACACCGTCTATGCTCTTTGCATAAAGTATACAGTCAGCGTCAAGTTCAGCAGCTCGGAGGGCTGTTACTGTGTCCGTGGAAAAGAAGGGGTGACCTATTCCGGCGGAAAAAATAATTATTTCTCCGGCTTCTATAGCCTCGACTGCCTTTTCTTTTGAAAACGGCTCTGTCATATTTCCTACGGTTATAGGAGTCATAACCCTTGCCTTAACACCCTGCTGTCTGAAACAGTCTGCAAGGTAAATTCCGTTCATAACCGTTGCAAGCATACCTATAGAATCGGCTTTTGTTCTGTCCATTTTGGAATCGGAACTTCTTCCTCTCCACCAGTTTCCGCCGCCTACAACAAGAGCCGTCTGAATACCGCTGTCAACAAGCTTTTTTATCTGTAAAACTGTCTTTGCCGCTGTTTTATCATCAAAGCCAAGTCCCTTATCCCCCGAAAGAGCTTCTCCGCTTAATTTTAAAATTATTCTTTTATACATAAATCCACCTCAAATCGAATTTTTCGGACCTCAAGCCGCCGTATTTATATATATAATTTTACATTCTAACAGCAAAAAAGTCAATGCCGAAACGTTTTATTTTTAAGAATTCCTAAATTAAGGATATCTCCTAAAAACGGTCTCTTCCAAAGTCGGAAAAGACCGTTTCTGTTTTACTTTTGCCTATTATCCTAAAACAAGTTTCCTGTACTTGCCGTATTCTTCCTCGGGTACACTTAAAGCTTTCAGAGTTTCATCAAAAGACAAGCCGAGATTTTTCATCAGACTCTTAATGTTTTCAACAAGGTTTGTCTCTTTGCCCTCTGCTTTGCCTTCTATTCTTCCTTCTATTCTTCCCTCTATTCTTCCCTCTATTCTTCCTTCTTCTCTTCCTGTTTCCAAAACGCCATAGCTCAAATTACACATATCCAACACCTCCCTGTTTATTTCGGTTGTCAGCTTTATATTATAGTCTTTCTCCAATACCTCTCTCAGCTCTTCCGATTTTACCCTCGGGTTTGTCAGCTTATCGAGAAATCTTATTATTCCTCTATAGTCCTCTTCTCCCTCTTTGCCGCTGAGACATACCATAATTATTTCAAGAAGATCATACTCTTCCGGCTTATACCTTGCCTTGCCTATAAAATTGCTTTCTTTTAATGAAAATCTTGTAACAGTGTTTCGCTTATCGGCACTCGGTCTTGAACATAGCCAAATCGAAAAAACCTTTTTAATATCGTCATAGTTATTTTCGTCAAATTCCCTTGTATACTGGGCGGAAATCATTCTTGAACAGTAGTAAACCGCCCTCTTTAACAGCGAATAACCCGGGTAAAATTTAGTCTGAGCCTCTATGTTTATAATAAACTTTACAGTTTCCCTTGCCTTTGGCAAACAAGCATAAAATAATATGTCATATCTTACGGTTCTTTCATCAAGACCGCTGTCCTCTGTGTTCATTCCCGTTATTGTCTGCATAGAAGTTTCGTTTCTGTTTACTGATATTTCGGAAACCTTAGGTTCACCCTCAATATACTTTTCCGCAATTTCGTAAGGCTCAATCCCAGCAAATTCTTCAACACAGCCCGTTAAAATATGTGCCAAAATAATTTTAATCGCAAGAAGTCTTTTAATATGTTCATCATACATTCTTAAATTGGGATTATCTTCCGAGGCTTTTGCCGTTTCATTATATAACTCCATAAAATTTCCTTCTTTCTTCTCTTCTCTTGATTATATTTTATTATAAAGGCTGTAAAATGTCAAACTTATTTCCAGTCGTATTCCTCAAAATCTATCCCCAAAAGCTCCAACGGTTTTTTTGAGAAAAATTCCATTATCATTTCAATTACATAATCTGTTGAAACCCCCTCAGTATTTACCCACCACTGCAGTACTATTCTGAAAAGTTCAAAATAGGTTTCTGATAAAATTTCAAAGGTTAAGTGAGTATCTTTTGCCTTAATATCTGTATGAGAAATCAAAACCAAATCCTTTATAAGCTTTTTCTTAAGTTTATTTAGAAATTCCGAATTCCTTTCATCATTAATTAAAATATTGAAGAGCTCTTTGTGCTCCTTGGTTTTTTTCATTAAATTTACTATGATCTCTTTCTGATGCTTTCCTTTAAGACCTTGGAGTTTCTGAAAAAAACTGTCGGAATCGAGAGAATCTATAAATTCATCTGCTAAGGCATCATAAAGCTGTTCCTTTGAGTCATAGTGCATATAAAAGGTTTTACGGTTAATTACCGCCCTGTTTGTAATATCCGTAATGGTTATATTTGCATACCCCTTTTCTTTCATTAGTTCCAAAAAAGCCTCTTTTATGGCTTTTTCGCTTTTCACTACCCTTAAGTCTGTCTTGTTCTGCATAAAATCATCTTCTTTCTGTCTATGTTTATTATATATTATAAAACATTTTGTTGTAATAGTCAACACTTTTATTTCATGTGTGTAATAAGTCATAAACTGTCCTTTATTGCCCATTGTATTTCATTAAAGAAATTGTTATAATAAAAACAAGAAAACCAATAAAAGGTAGTTGATTTTTATGAAACAATATTTTAAATATTTTATTATATTTTCACTGCTGACCGGGCTTACAGCCTGCGGAGGCACTGTGGAAGAAGAAACCTCTGAAACAACGGCAAAAATAGTAAAGGTTCAGGCTGTTTCGGAAGAAAGCGTTGCCGACGGCTACAGCTATTTGGGCATTGTAAAAGCCAAAGAAACCAAAAATTACTCCTTCCTTTCAAGCGGAAAAATTGCGGAAATCTGTGTTGAAAAAGGTCAGCAGTTCAAAGCAGGAGATGTTTTGGCAAGGCTCGACACAACCACAATGGAATATAATGCCTCAATAGGAGCTAACACACAGGCTCAGGCTGAGGCAATTCTGCAAAAAACAATAAGTACATATGACACAAATATATCTAACGCAGTCTCCGGCATAGAAACCCTTGAAAAATCTATAGCCGCCGGCGAAAAGGGTATTGAGGCTCTTGAACTGGGGCTTACCGCCGAACAACAGAACATAGATGCGGCGCAAACCTCTCTTGACACACTTTATTCAAATTTAAATGCGGCAAGGGAATTAAACAAGGTGGGCGGTTATCCCGATTTGGATCTTGAGGCTCTTGAAAGTCAATATAAAACAAGCAGCGCCGAGCTTGAAGCAGCAAAGGCAACCCACGAGGGCAACAAAGCCACTCTCGAAAGCCAAAAAGCAGAACTCGAGGCATTAAGAGCACAAAAAACAGAGGCGGAAACCACCCTTGAAAACCTCTATACCTCAAAGGCAAAGGACGTAGCCGCAGCACAGGCTGACGTAAACAGCGCAAGCCTTTCAAGCAGTATTTTAGCCAAAAACATAAGCGACGCTGTTGTTACGGCAGACAGTGACGGCTATGTTATGGAACTGCCCTATGAAGAAGGAGAGGTTATTTCAGCCGGCTATCCTGTTGTTGTGGCAAAAAGCAAGGAACTTGTTGTTACCGTGGGAGCCTCCGACAGCGAATATAAAGATATTGTTTTAGGGGGAACAGCCCTTATAAACGGTGAAACCGTCGGTACGGTTGAAACGATTGCCCAATATCCCGATGAATCCACAAGAACCTATGCTGTAGACATTATTATAAATGACGGCTACGCATACACAATAGGCGAAACCGTTGATGTAAAGATTATAACCGACGACACAACAGGCTGTTATGTTCCCATAAACGCAGTTTTTAACTCTGACGGGGTAGACTACGTTTATGCTGTAAACTCCGAAAACAGAGTATACAAAAAACAGGTTGTTTTAGGGGATTTTATGGGTGACAAGGTTGAAGTTCAAATTGATGACCCCACAGCGGTTGTTGTTACAGAAGGGGTTAAAAACTTAAGAGAAAATGATTTAGTGCGTACGGAGGACTGATATTATGAAAAATAAAAATTTTGTATCAGGTCTTCTTGAAAGAAAGCTCCTTGTTATTGTTGTGGTAATTATGCTTTTTATCGCCGGAGGTTTCAGCTATTACAAAATGCCCAAACAACACTTCCCGGAAGTTGTTCTGCCTGTTGCATCGGTAACAGTAATTTATCCCGGCGCTACGGCGGAAGACATGGAACAGCTTGTTTCCGAAAAGGTTGAACACGTCTGTATGGAAATAGACGGTTTTGATAAATGTGAAACCACAGCCGCCGACAACTACAGCGTTACCTCCGTAACCTTGGGTATGGACTTATCCCAGGCAGAGGTTGACGACAGATTCGATGAGCTTAAGGAAAAAATGTCTGAACTCCAGTCAGACCTCCCTTCCGGAGTTACTTCTGTTTCCGTTAATGATGAAATCATGGACACAGCCGGCATAATTTTAGCCCTTACAGGCGATTCCGTTTCAACAGATGAGCTTTCCGAAAGAAGCAAGGAATTAAGCGATGAGTTAAGACTGATTGAGGGTGTAAGAAAAGTAGACATAAGCGGCGATGTGCCCTCTGAAGTTAAAATAACAGTAAATATTGACAAATTAAATGACATAAATGTTTCTCTTGCGGAACTGGCGGAGGTAATAGCCTATCATAATTCAACTCTTCCCACAGGCTCTATAAAAGTTGATGGAAATGACATTAAAGTAACGACCTCCGGGCAGTTTGAAAGCATAGACGATATTAAAAATATAGTTGTTTCCGCAAACGAAGACTATATTATAACAAGGCTTTCGGATATTGCCGATGTAAGAATGGAAGTTCCCGATGACGAAGGCTATTATCTTTACAATGACAGCCGCTCTACGGTTTTAGCCGTATATTTTCAGGAGGGCTTAAACGTAGTCAGCATAGGAGACGAAATAAACGAGGTTATAGACACATATAACGCAAACCTGCCCGAAGGCATAAGCGTAAACAAAATATTTATGCAGCCGGATCAAGTTCAGGACTCAATAAACAGCTTTCTTTTAAATCTTGCCGAATCCATAATACTTGTAATAATAGTTATAATGATAGGTATGAACTTCCGAAACGCTGTTGTTGTTTCCGTTGCAATCCCCCTTTCCATATTTATAAACTTCATATGCATCTATTTTATGGGCTATGAAATACAGTTTGTTTCCCTTGCCTCACTTATAGTCGTTTTGGGAATGCTTGTGGATAACGGGGTTGTTGTAAGCGACGCAATACAGAAAAATTTAGACGCAGGAATGGAAAGACGTGAGGCTGTTGTAAAAGGTACGTCAAATATGGCTCTGCCTGTGTTTTTGTCAATGCTGACAACTGTTCTTGCCTTTTCTTCCCTTTTAACCTTGCCGGGAGCCTATAAACAGCTTGCCCAAACCTTCCCCATTGTTATAATCTGCTGTCTTGTGGCTTCATTTTTGGTTTCAATCTGCGTTACTCCCATAATGAGTTTCTTTTTCCTTAAAAAGACAAAAGAAAGCAAGTCGGACAAAAAACCTCTTTCCGTAAGACTGTACAACCAGGCTTTCAGCTATGCATTTAAGCACAAAATACTTACGCTGATATTAGCTGTGGTTATGCTCATATTAATGGGCAGTTCCATTTTAACGCTTGATTTGTCTATTGTTCCCAAAGCAAATGACAACATAGTTTTAATTGATGTTGACACCAATGCCGAAAACAGCCTTGACAGAACAAAGGAAGTCATAGACGGCATAGAGGATATTTTAGATGAGCAGCCCGAAACTTCTTATTATTTAAGCGGCATCGGCTTAAGTATCCCCCGATATGATGTTTCCGTTCTTCCCAAAGGTTCAGGCGACAATGTAGGCGATATTTTCGTAAGGCTTGATTTGACAGACAGTAAGCGGTTCACGAAAGCCGCCGATATGGTAGATTTTCTTCAAAACGAGTTTGACATCTCCATTGGCGGCGCAGATATTGTTGTTGATGAACTCGGAATAATGAAACTAAACACAAACCCTGTTGAAATGAAGATTTATTCCGACAATCTTGATGATTTAAACACAGCCGCCGACCTTATAAACGAAATGCTCAGCCAAATCGAAGGCACAAAGGGCATAAAAACAAGCAGCGAGCTTGCCACATATAACTATTATGTGGATTTAGACAGCCGAAAGCTTAACACATTAGGTCTTATGGAGGCAGAAGTTCAAAACGAATTAAGCATAGCCCTCTTGGGCAGAGATGTTTCAACCTACAGAAGCGGAAGCAAGGAATATACCGTTGTTCTTGACAGCGACATAAACTCAAGAGAACAAATAAAGGCTTTTAAGGTTAAAGCCTCAACAGTAGGAGAAAAATACAGCGTTTCACAGTTTGCCGACGTAAGCCTTACCCCTGAAATAAGTTCGATTACGAGAATAGACGGCAGACGTGGCAGAACGGTTTACTGTGATGTAACAACATCTGAAATAAGCGACATCGAGGCTCAAATGGAGCTTGAAAAGCTGCTTGAAGAAAATGCAGATAGCTTTCCCGAAAGCGTAACACTTGAAAAATCGGGCATTAAAAAGATTTTCTTCGAAGAAGTTCTTAAAAATATAGCCCTTGCCGCCGGAGCTGCCTTTATAGCTATACTTATTATACTTGCGGTAAAATTCGGTTCCTTTAAAAAAGTTGCCATACTTTTCGTTTCCGTTCCCTTCGGAATCTGCGCCGGTTTTCTCGCTCTTAAAATAACCGGTCAGCCCCTGAGCTTTTTCGCTCTTATAGGCTGCGTAAGCCTTCTGGGCTGTGTTTTGGCAAATGCCATTGTTCTTATAGAATGTATAACGGAAGAAAACCAAAAAGGTCTAACCGTTGAGGCAGCCTGTAAATCAGCCGGAGGTCAGCGTTTAAGACCCATAATGATGAGTACGATGACAACAGTTTTAGGGCTTATGCCATTAGCCCTTTTCGGCGACGATCTGTTTGTTCCTATGGCGATACTTATGCTCGCCGGACTGTTTGTTTCAATGATTGTAAACCTAGTTTTGGTTCCTCTTATATATTACATTGTATTCCGAAAGGAATAACTCCTTAAAACATATTTATACAATCGAACAGCCGGCTGCTAATCGTCAAATAACAGCCGGCTGTTCAATATTTATTTTATTCATTGATTATTTTGTTTATCAGCAGCCTTACAGCGCACCGCCGTACGGCTTGTTCCGCTGTAAGTACAGGTAAAAAGGGTTAAATCCCAATTTTCGGATTTCATTTCTTCCGCCGCAGAAGGCTTTAATGTCTCCGTTTCATATACACTATAATAATAAAGCTTGCCCGAGGCATCGGAAAATAATATTTCGTCTCCGGCTTTAAGCAGGTTCAGTCTGCCGAAATGACAGTTATAGTTATGTCCGGCAATTACAAAGCCGCCCTCTTCGGCAGAACCGGCATAACGGCAGGGAGATGTCTTTAGGGCAGGATAAACTCCACTCCCTTTGAACAGGCAGAACAAGCCCAAGCGAAGGAACGGAAAGCAAACCTATATATGTTTTGCCGTCAATTATAATTTCATCTTTCGGCTCACCGCTTATTTCACTCTCTAGCTCAATATTTTCATCTGCCGCATTTTCGTAAATTACCTCTTCGAGTTTGGGAATAATCTCCTCTGCCGCCGCAGCTGCAAGTTTTTCTTCCCTTTCGTTATACATAAACAGCCCTATTGCCACCAGAATAAACAGACAGCCGCATACAACCAATATTGACCCGATTGCTTTATCTGTCATTTTCTTCCGATCCTTTCAGAATTAACTTCATACCTTCAAGCATCATTACTCCGCCGATACAAATAAAAACGGGAACAGGCCATTTACACTGCCCTGTTTGAGGAAGATTTTCCGTTTCTTCAGGGCTGTCAGGCTCCTGAGTATCAGTTTCAATTTCCAAATCTATCTCAGCAGAACCTGTCTCCGGTTCGTTTTCATCTACATCGTCCGTTCCGTTTGTGTGAGTGCTGCGGTCGGTATTGTCATCGTCATCATCACTGCTTTCTTCGCTGTCTTCATCATCGCCGTCTTCACCGCCGATATACTTTGAGCTGCCGCCGCCTCCGCCGCCGGGTTTTTTACCTCCGCCGCTGTTATCGTCGTCGTCATCATCATCGTTGTCCGAACCGCCGTCGTCATCGTCCGGCTCATCGTCATCATCGGGGTCATCATCGTCGGGGTCAGGGGTTGTGCCGCCGCCTCCTCCTCCGCCGCCGGAAGATACATCATGCTTGGGTATCTGTATAATATCATAATTATAGATTTCGCTGTCTGAGTCATACCCGGGCAGTACCACAGGTGTCGGAAGACAGGTATAGGTTTTTCCGTTTAAAGTAAGAGACGAACCCACAACAAGATATAAGCCTGTCTTTAAGCCCGAAAATACCGCAATACCCTCCGAATCCGTTGTTTTGGCTGAAAGATAAGAAAGATTGTTTGCTGAAATATAGCTTACCAAATTTTCGGCGGCTGTTTTCCAGCTGCTTGTCTCGGTCAGCTTATTAAGGTCTGTGCCGAAGGCTTTATATTCATCAGTGAGTGTAAAATAACCGTTTTCGGAGATATCCGCCACTCTGTAAACATAAAATACCGTCCCCGGCAAAACAGTTCCGTCATTTTCATTTAAAACGGTAATACTGCATACAGCGCCTGTATTCACAGCCCCTGCCGCAGGCAAAAGGCACAAAGAAACCGTCAAAAACAGACAAATAAGAGACACCATACTTATTCGAAGAGTTTTAACAATATGCTTTTTAAAATTTTGCTTTTTCATAATATCACTCCCGTTTTGAGATCCTTTTTTTGAATATCAACAATACGGCAATCAATACTGCAAGGGCAGCCGCAAGCCTTCCCTTCCAGCCAATACTTCTCATAACCTGAGCCGTTTTGCTTACTTCCGGCTCTTCTTCAAGCTCCGTTCGGCGCCCTCTTACCAAAAGTCTGCGGGTATTTATACCGAAAGGAGTACAGGTTACAAGGGTAATAAGGTCTTCCCCTTCTTCTATTTCCAAAGCAGAGGTATCTTCAGGCAGAACGGTTAAAATACTGTCTACCTCATAAGCGTGAGTTTCGCCTAAAATATGTATATAAAACTTATCTCCGTAGGTAAGTCTGTCTAAATCGGTAAGCAAAAGAGCCGAGGGCAGCCCCCTGTGACCTGACAAAACACAGTTGGTTCCTTCTCCGCCTACAGGCAAAGAGGTTCCTGCCAAATGACCCAGTCCGTATTGCAGCACGTCCGACTCCGTTCCGTGATATATGGCAAGACGCACATTTATCTTGGGAATTTCAATATAGCCCATAATACCCGAATCATCAAAATTAAGAAGAGAATAATAGATTTCGTCGGCTTTCGGCTGATTTGACGAAAAGGCATCATACATACTTAAGTCTAAATTATTGTTATACTCCCCTTGCGGCATCGAAATATGATGAATAATCTTTTTCGGAAAGACGGTTTACAATTTCCGTATAATCCGAAATAAGATTATTCTGCCTGTGTTGGTTCCACAGGTCGCTGGCTGCCGGATAAAACAACACACAGAACCCCGACAGAAAAATCAATGCGGGAATTCCGAAAATAATAATTCTTAAAAATATTTTCATACTCTGCGCCGTCCGTTCTTAATTTTGTTTCTTCTCGGTCGATTTGGTTACAACGCAGTCTGATGACCAAACCTCGACCCCTCCACCGCCGTGAAAAACACAATGTACTATATTAGCATAAATTTATTCTTATGTTACCACAGTATATCGCCCTCCGTCGGCGGTTCCCCTCCCCTTATCGAAGGGGAGGCTTAGTAACCTTATCTTCTAACAGCATAGTATATAACATTTTATGTTTTATGCTTTATGCTTATAATCCTTTTAATAACTCTTCTGACAGTTAATGGCTTACGCAGAAGAATATACATTACGGCTATGAAAATTACGGTAATTAACAATCCGCCCCCTGCCCAAAGACCATAACGTGTATGAAGTGAGCTGAGAGACTCGCCCGATTCGTCTTCGGCTAAAATTTCCGGGTCATATTCCACTCTGTGCCCCCTTACCAAAAGTCTGTGGGTATTTATACCGTAAGGAGTACAAGTCATAAGCGTAACATAGTCTTCCCCTTCAAAAACCGCCAAAGATTCGGTTTGGGTAGGCTCTACAATCAAAATTTGATCTATTTCATAGGCAAGAATTTCATCTAAAATATGAATATAAAATCTGTCGCCCATATCTAAAAGGTTAAGGTCTGTAAAAAGCGCCGCCGAAGGCAGCCCCCTGTGAGCCGAAAGAACGCAGTGAGTACTTTCGCCCCCTACCGGCAGACTGGAGCCTTGAAGGTGACCTACGCCTTTTTCCAAAACCTCACGGCTTGTTGTGTGATATATGGGAAGGTTCAAGTCTATACGGGGAATGGAAATATAGCCCATAATACCGTCGTCTCTGAAAGACAGACACTTCATATAATTTTCGTCGTCTTCCACAGTGGGAAAGGCAAAAACATCGGGAACCTTTCCTCCCACAAGGTTTTCGTTATATTCATAAGCCGCCCGAAAAATTTCCGAATAGTCCTCCTTTTCGGCATTTCGGCTTATTTCTTCAGTATAACCCGAAATCAGTTTTGCGTGGCGGTGTTCGTTCCAAATGTTGCCGAAAAGAGGGTAAAGCAGCATGGAGAGACCTATGATAAAAACTATACACGTTAAAACAATAACCGTATTATATAAAATTTTATGCCTTGTCATAAGCCTCTCCCTGCTGCCCGAGGCAGAGCGGAAACAGCTTTGTTCCGCCCTGCCCTTAAGGCAGTCAAAAATTAACATTAATTTAAATATTTTGCAAAAAGTCTGCAAAGGTTCATAAATACCCAAGCCGCAAATATCATAAGCACAACGCCGCCTATTGTAAACAGAATCGTACCTAAGCCGCCGGTTGCGGGAAGTGAAGGCTCAGTGGTATTCTTAATGGTTGTATTAAGAATATCTTTATCGGTAGTATCAACTCCGTAGCTCAAAATAAGACCGGTATCGTCAGTGTCTGTAACTTCGACTTTACTGCCGTCTACACCATTGGTTGGGTCGTCAGCTAATAATTCGGCTATATTACTGCTGTCTGAAACAAGTGTTACCTTAAATCTTCCGCTGAGCAGATAATATGATGACGCTGTTGCTGTCTCTTCAAGATAATATTCGGTGTCTTTAAGACCCTTAACCGTAATTTCACCGTTGCTGTCAGCTGTAAGGTCATATGTAACAGTAAATGTATAACCGTTGGCATTTTGATACTCATTTGTATTACCTGTAGGGGTTAATTGTGATGTATCTACATAGTAATAAACACCGCTTGTTGAATCATATCTGAATGCCAAAGGAGAAGTACTTGTAGAAGAATCATACAATTGGAAGGTTACGCCGGTAAGAGCATTGCCTGAGTCATCTTGCTTTATAATATGAAGACCTTATGAATACTCATTTGTCTTTGATTCTTTTTCTTCATATGTATTGCCGTTTACGCTGTAATCAAGTGTTACGGTGTTATTTGTATAATCAACCGAAACAGCACCGTCCGTTACTGTTGCCTGATAGTAAAGATATACTGTTGCAGAACCCGATGACAGACCACTCGTAATTTGATTATAATTCAGTTCAACCGAAAATGTTTGAGTATCGGTTGAGTCATCATAACTGTTTATTGTTACATCATCTATGTAATTTGATGCTTCCAACTGACCTTTCTCTGTTCCGCTGCCGCTCGTACTTGAGGCAAGCGCACCGGATAAATCGCCTGTTTGATCATCTTGTGTGGAATACAGTGTCATAGAATAATTTACATACCTCAAGTTTGTAAGTGTATCTGATACTTTAAGTACAACACTGTTTGCATCGCTGTAGTAGGGAACATTAACTGCAATAACGAAGTCAAGAACATAATCATCTGTAACAATATTTGAGGACCAGCTGTTATCCGAATCCTTTACGGTTTTGTCAACAGTAGGCGATGCCTCGGATTTCATATTGATTGTAACTGTACCTGTCACTTCCGTACCGTTTACTTTAACGGTGTTATTGCTGCCTTCCGCTACTAATACAGTTGTCGGTGAATAAACACGGCTGTTAGCGGCAGTGGTTGTACCGACTACAAGATAATATCCGTAATCCTCAAAATCAACAATCGCTGTGCCGTCGGTTTGTCCTGTTGAGGTTGTGTATGAATTACTCGGTAAAGAGTAAGTACTGCCTTCATTTACTGCCGTTTCATAAGCATTTGCAAGAGAAGTCATTTGAGCTGTAGTTAAGCCTTCGACATATTCAATTGCCTCAGATTCGCTGCTGATTGTTACAGCAGATGAATCTACATTCGCAGCATAATAAACAACATATTTATAAAAATTGTCGTCCATATCGGTAAATGTATGCGTTGCCTCATCATAGGTCAAAAGCGTATATACCGTTATAGTGTCGCCTTCATATACATCGTCAAATTTTACTGTCGCCAAAGTCGCCGCTTGGGTAATAACAGTTGTCAGGCTGAGACTTAATATCATAGCCAAAGCCAACACAAAAGAACCTATTCTTTTAATCGCTGTTTTCATATTTTTTCCAGCTCCTTTCTTTGTTTGATAAATTCTTCTTTTAAAATAGTTTCCGTTTTTATATATTTTACCTTAAAATCCGATGGCGGCTGTCCCCTCGCCACACTTAACGGAAATTTAATATTCATAATCCCCTCACCCCTTTTTTTCTTTCATCAAACAGTGATAAAAACAAAAGCAATATCATTGACGACATACACATAAGAAGTATGCCCGTAAACGTAATTTTATATATACCGAAACTTCCCACCTCGGGCAGTTCGTATACTGAGATATTTTTGACAAAAAGCAAGGATAAATTAGTGCTGTCCACACTTATATAATCATTGCCGCTTGCGTCCGTTACGCTAATAATATCGCCGTCTTCATTTACCGTAAATGTATAGGGTCCTCCCTTTATATAGCCTGAGGGCGCAGATACTTCCGTAAGGGTGTAAGTTCCTTCGGGCAGATAAGGGAATCTGATTATACCGTCTGCATCGGAGGTAAATTCAACCACTGTGGCAGACCATTGAAGTCTTCCGTTATTGTTTGAATCTACATAATAGTAATAATATTCACCGCTGCTGTTTTGAAGTGTAAACACCGCCCCTTCCAAGGTTTTGGTGGTATCGGCACTGTCTACCTTCGTTGCCGTTACGGATTTCAGTATATTTGTATGATGAGTATATGCAGAGCCGTTTGTTCCGGCATATTCGTTATAAGCATATATTTTAACGTCTTCTTTCTCATAGTCCGACGTTGCCGTTGTTACAACAACTTCTCCGTTTTCAATAGTAACTCTTCTTATGTTACTGGTCTGCAAAAGGTTTTCTTCCAATATAACCTTAAGCTCACCCATTGAATCGTAGTAGAAACTGCCTACTTTGCTTACATCTGTAGTTAAAACAAGGGTTGTTGCCTCCGTTGTATCGGTTGGGTCATTTGCATTATAGGGCATTAAGTAATATTTCGTGCCGCTGTCGTCCAAATAACAGTAAAGATTAAAAACGCTGAGACTGCTGCCGTCAATATCGTTTGCCGTTTTTTCCGTTGCCGCTACATACCATATTGCCCCTGAGCCTAAAGCGCTCAAAGCGTTATTACCTGTAACACCGTATTCGCCTATATAATATGTTCCGTTGTTTGTAACCGTCTCTATTTCAGATGACTGTGAGACTTTAATCTGATCAACGTCAATACCCGAACCGTCAACGGCAGTGCTGACACCTACAAGAAGTGTACCGTAAGCCTCGTTTGTCTGTGAGTTTACAACATCGTGCTGAGCCGCATCGGTCAGCAGTATTTGCATAATCGGATCTCTGTCGGAAGTATCGGAGGAGTTCAGCGCCGTTGATAATGCACCCTGAATTTCCGTCTTTCCTATAATCGACCAGTAGCCGTAATTGTCGAAAGCGTCAACGGTTGTTTCCGTAGTAAATAAATCGGTTTGAGTCAGCTCAAGTATTGTATAGTCTATATCGCTGTTGTAAAGCTCCCAGCCGTAATACCATTCATTTGCGGAGCTTAGGACTTGTACATCTTTTCTGACCCACACATTTGTTCCGTCATACCACGCAATAATATAGCCGTTATTGTCTGATATATAACCGGTGTTGGTGGAAGTGTCTGTGTAGGTCTCCGCCGCACCATTATAGGAATATGTGTATGAAACGGCATTTCCGCCGGAATCGATAGTTATTGAATATACGGTTTCATATCCGTCTACATCTGTATAGGAATATGTATAAGTTGTGTTTCCGCTGCCGTCTGTCGATATACTCTTGTTATAGTCGGTATCATCATAAACAATCTTTTCAAAAAGCCCTACGTCTACACTCTGCATGGGGATATCAGCCGCATCAACGGAACTTCCGTCGCTGTACTGCCATGTTTTTTGGGCTGTTATTGTTTGGAAATCACTGAGACTTGAATATATCCAATAAGGGATAATGTTAAAAGTCAGTTTCAGGTTTGAGGCGCTTGCCCCTCTTTCCATATAATATACTGTCAGGGTGTGTTTTCCCGCTGCAATAGCATTGCTGCCGGCATATGTGGTTGTACTTTCGTAGTTCGTACTGCCTGCGTTTATAACAGCCTCACCTGTAGAGAAGTTTAAATCACCGGTAGACTTACTGTGGATACCGCTTAAGTCCAAAACAAGCTGATCGTCTACGAAAATAAATACGTCATCGTCGCCGGAGAAACTGAAAGTCATATCGTTGGCACCGATTTTGTTTGCATTTGAGCCTGTTTCATTAGGCAGATAAAAGTCTACTTCCATAGACGTACCGAACCAGTAGTTTATCGTTCCGTCCGATTCATATGTACTGGTTGTAATATCTCCCAGTTTGTTAAAAGGCAGGAACATACTTGTTCCCGTTGCCTGAGCCGTTTGGTTATCCATGCCCTTGTAAACATAAAATCTTTGGTCTGTCTGATTATAAGAGGCAAGGCTTATAGACGAGTCATATTCATAATATCCCTCATCGTTTAACCAAAACAGATAGCCCGCCGGCCCTGCGTAGTAAACACCCAAATCATCGGCTGAATTATTCGTTGCCGAAGTATTGAAAACTCTTTTTAAAACATCACTGTCTCTGCTGTCAATTCCCCAAAGATCGTAAGCATTTCTTACAGCCTCACTTCCCGTCCACATACTTGAAGTGTTGCTCGTTCTGCCTTTCGGGTTCTGCAACAAATATGTATTGTTAGGCGCAGTACCCGTGTTAAAGAACATAAAGCCGTGATCCGCCGACTGGGTAAGGGTTGAGGTGTCATTTTCCAAACGGGGAGTGGTATAAAGCACATCGCCGTCGCTCCAAACCTCAGAGGTAACTCCGTTTTGCTCAAGACTTGCCGTATACAGATTGAAAAGCTCGTTATAGTCAAACAAATTAAGCGTAACGAAACTCGATGTGCTTACAACGTCCGTTCTCAAATCGTCATCAGTGGAAAGTCCTTTGTCATAGGTTGCGGCAATCCAGTTAGCATAAAATACATTGTTGTCGTCCATGCTTACTGTCGCCGTAGTTTTTCCGCCTGATGTATCGTAATATTCTCCCGTTGCTATGTTTATCCAGCCTACAAGCTTATAGTCATAAGAGGTGCTTTCTCTGCCTAAGGTCATGATTATATCATCAAGAGAACCGCTGCCGTCAACAACAGTAAAGTCAGCACCCAAATCATCATCGGAAGGCAGATTAATTGGTACGTCTCCGTTGCTGTCGGCATAAGCCGAAAGAGATTTTGTTTTATATCTCAGTGAGGCTGTACCGTAGTCTTTAAAGTTTGATGTTCCGTTTCCGTTTCCCAGACTTAAAACAACCTTATCCGTCGGGGCATAATAAATATTCGACCGGGGGATTGTACTGCCACTGTAGGTTCCCGTATCCTGAACTTTCACATACCACGTACCGTTCAGCTTTAGGTAAGATGCCTGCGTTAGGTTTGAACTGCCGTAGTTTGCGTTTGGCGCATATTGGAAGGGGCAGTCGTCGGTATTGTTTTCGTCAAAGATAAAGCCCTCGGCAGTAAGGGAATCTTCAAAATACGTCACCGGAATAAGATAATAGGTTGCGTCAAATGTATATTTAACAGCATCTGTAACCGCATTGCCCGAGCCGTAATTGCCTGTCATATTTCCGTCACTGTCATATATCCAAGCCCACATTTCTGAAACACTTTCGCTGCTTTCCGGGTAAAAGTAGACATTTGACCGGGGAGGGTCGCCGTAGGTTCCCTTGTCTTGAACTCTGACATACCAAGTACCATCTACTTCCATATAAACAGCCCATGTCAGATTTGCGGAACTGGAATTTGCGTCCGGCGCATATTTAAAAGGACAGACGGAAGTATCGGTTTCGTCAAAGGAATAGCCGTAGTTATTCAAATCAGTCACGTTAAAATATTTTACCGGAACTAATTAATAGACTTCCGAATCATCGGGATCCGTATATTTTAAAGCATCTTTAATTTCGCCCAGATAAGCGCTTACATACCTCAGCAGGGCAGTTGATGAACTGAGACCGTTCACCCAAACCCAAAGTCTGAATGTAGACACTGTTTCATATGTAACCGATGCTCCCACAATTCCGAACATTTCCAAAATAACCTGCGGATCGGTAAGGATTGGAGTATCTGTTTCTGCGGCTGTCTCCGATGTTGTTTCCGTTTCCGTCTCTGTTACGGTTTCCGCAGTTTCTGTTGTTTCTTCGGTTGTTTTTTCAGAAGAAGATGATGATGAAGAAGACAAAGAAGATGTATGGGCTGAGGTTTCCGCCTCTGTTTCGTCTTCTGAATTTGTTTCGCTGTCTGAGCCGCCCTCCGAAGTTTCGCTTGTGTCTTCGGTTTCTTCTGTTTGAACTTCGGTTTCCGTTCCCGGCTCTGTTTCGTCTTCCTGTTCTTCCGTAATTTCTTCAAATTCGGTCGTTATTTCTTCGTCTTCCTCCGACTCGAAAAACCCTTCATCTTCCGAATCGTCATCAGGTTCCGATGGTTCTTCCTCCGGCTCAGAAGGCTCTTCCTCCGGCTCAGAAGGCTCTTCTTCCGGCTCAGAATAGCTTTCTTCATAACCGGAATCTGCCGTCTCTTCCGCTGCCTCCGGTATGTCGTCCGCCATAGTCATAACCGAAAAGCCGCCAAAACACTGTATCAACAAAATTAAAGAAATAACGACAGCTAAAAACTTTTTTATCTTTCTCATTTTTCACACCACCCTTGCTTAAAAAATAAGCCAATAACAGACAAAAATCTGTTAAGCGTAGTAAAATTTTCTAAAATATTTATTTTAGC